>JAEWDP010000047.1 GCA_023390055.1 Pseudomonadota bacterium
CGATAACAGACTTGATCTGGACCCAGACCTGGGTGCCCATCGACATGCCTTCAGCATAGCCAATGCCTCCAAGAGACGAAGCAGCAAAGACGCCCGTCCCGATTGCACCAACGATACCGCCTATTCCGTGTACACCAAACACGTCTGCCGTGTCGTCGTATCCAAACTTGTTCTTAACGACAGCAACGAAGAAATAGCAAAATGCTGAAGCTATCGCACCGAGGACAATCGCTCCGATTGGACCAACCGCGCCAGCAGCCGGAGTCACGGCGACGAGGCCGGCGACGACGCCAGACGCTGCACCAAGCATGGAGGTTTTGCCACGTGCAAAGCATTCGATCAGGCACCACGAGATAACTGCACCCGCAGTTGCGGTAAAGGTGTTGATCATCGCAAGGCCTGCCGTGCCGTTAGCTGCAGCAGCAGAGCCCGCATTGAAACCGAACCAGCCAACCCAAAGCATAGAGGCACCTACCATGGTAAGTGTCATGGAGTGCGGAGCCATCATGTCTTTGCCAAGTCCTGTGCGTTTTCCGACAAGAATGGAGCCAACAAGACCGGCAATACCTGCATTAATATGAACGACAGTGCCACCAGCAAAATCGAGGGCACCCCAATCCCAAATCAGCGCACCATCACCCGACCACACCATATGTGCCATCGGAAAGTAGACAAATGTCACCCATAACGCACTGAAAAGGACAACGGCACTGAACCTGATGCGTTCGGCAAACGCACCAACGATCAGAGCCGGAGTAATACAAGCAAAAGTCATCTGAAAGGCGATGAATACAAATTCTGGAATTGAACCGGATTCGCTTTCAGGAGTGACACCTGAAAGGAACAGTTTCTCGAAGCCACCAATAAATGCGTTGAGACTTCCTCCATTTGAAAAGGCCAGGCTATAACCGTAGAAAACCCAAATAACCATGACGACACTGCTGACGACAACGCACTGAATTAACACTGACAACATATTCTTCGAGCGGACTAGGCCGCCATAGAAGAGCGCCAGTCCCGGCAGGATCATGAAGAGAACAAGGACCGTGGACATCAGCATCCATGCGGTATCGCCAGAATCGACAGCCGACGTAACAGTTTCTTCCGCAGCATCCTGTGCAATCGCAGCAATCGGCGACAGAAATGCTGCGCTTGCAGCGCACAATCGTGCAATTGAATTGTTCAAACTAAATAAAGACATAGATAGCTCCCCAGTTAACGAAATTACAGCGCTTCTGCGCTCGTTTCTCCGGTCCGAATGCGCACAGCCTGCTCAATCGAATAGACAAAGATCTTGCCATCCCCGATCTGGCCCGTTTTTGCGGCGGTTGCGATGGCATCGACCGTCTGATCCACCAGGTCTGCAGGAACGGCTATCTCGATCTTTAGTTTGGGCAGAAAACTCACCGCATATTCTGTTCCGCGGTAAATCTCGGTATGTCCTTTCTGACGTCCGTAACCCTTGACTTCAGAAACGGTAAGGCCCTGGATACCGATCGCCGTAAGTGCCTCGCGCACTTCATCCAGCTTGAACGGTTTGATAATGGCCATAACGATTTTCATCTGGCTTCCCATCCTTTGATTATTTGGCTTGCGCCAATGTCCCTCATCGCCGCTGACAAACAGCCGCGACTGAGGCTCTACATACAAAGGTCGTGCCAGATTCGATTTATCAATTTAAGATATTGATACGTATAGTTCTTTTCTCATGGCGCCTTATGAGAAGCATATTGCAACAAAGATTATGCCTATATTATAGGCGTAATTATTCTATTGATTACTTATTGTCCATTTGCCCAATTGCGTATCAACCCTTCCTGCGCAACCGAGGCGATTAGCACTCCAGAACGGGTATAAAGCTTGCCGCGTGTCATACCACGGCTACCAGACGAACTGGGGCTGTCTTGTGTGTAAAGAAGCCAGCCATCCAGCATGCAGGGTCGATGGAACCACATGGCGTGATCGAGGCTCGCCACCTGCAACCCCGGGTCGAATATTGACGTGCCGTGCGGATAAAGAGAGGTATCGAGCAACGTCATATCTGACAGATAGGCAAGAACACATGCCTGAACATTACGATCTGAAGGTACGGGGGCAACCGTCCGGACCCAGACATCCTGACGCGGCTCCAGCTTGTCACATGTGAGATAGTGCTCCAGCGAAACTGGGCGGATTTCTATAGGGCGGTCTCTTGTCCAATACTTGCGTACCGCTTCGGGAGCCTGGTGAAGGAACAGTTCCTTGAATGCCTCCTCCCCCATCAATTCCTCAGGCGGTGTAATCGATGGCATAGGTACCTGATGGTCAAAACCTTCTTCGTCGACCTGAAAGGAAGCAGACATGGAAAAGATCGGGCGGCCGCTCTGGATTGCAACTATCCACCGCGTCGCAAAACTTGCACCATCACGAATCCGATCCACCTGATAGATTATCGGGATGCGCGGATTACCGGGCCGCATGAAATAGGCATGCAGGGAATGAACAAAACGACCATCTTCAACAGTTCGTTGCGCAGCCATCAAAGCCTGAGCAATTACTTGGCCGCCAAAAACCCGCTGCCATCCAAACTGTGGGCTGGTTCCACGGTAAAGATTCTCCTCAAGCTTCTCCAGATCAAGCGTCGACAAGAGCAGATCCATGGGACCTGGCGTTTCGGACGGATGCGACATTAAGCAGACTCCGGCAGTAGGAAGCTTGGGTCAGATGATCTATATGGGCGATATCATTTTCTCAAGTATCACGGGAGTTTGGACAAATGCTGGATATGCTGGTTATCGGAGGCGGCTATATAGGCCTTTCCGCCGCCGTTGCGGTGAAGCAGTCGGCTCCTCATCTTCAAATTCAGGTGATAGAGGCAGCTCCTGAACATGTTTGGGAGAAGGACGAACGCGTATCAGCGATCATCGCCGCCGCGACGAAAATGCTGGAAGTCCTCGGCGTTTGGGAAGAAGTCCTGCCGCATGCGCAGCCAATCAACAAGATGGTTATAACGGATTCTCGGGCATCCGATCCAGTACGCCCTGTTTTCCTTACCTTTGATGGCGTGATCGATGATGAGCTTCCATTCGCACACATGGTTCCCAATGTCGCACTGGTCCGTGCTCTGCGCCATGCCTGCGATCGCCTGGAAATTCCAGTTCGACACGGCCTGTCCGCAACAACATTCAAAACATCAGCCAACAGAACGACTGTAACACTGTCCAACGACAGTACAATCGAAACGCGCCTCCTCGTCGCCTGCGACGGAGTACGCTCCAAGCTTCGCAGCATAGCAGGAATTAAAACGGTAAGTTGGGACTACAACCAGTCAGGGATCGTGACGACCGTAGCGCATGAGCGGCCGCATGACGGTCTTGCCGAAGAACACTTTCTGCCATCCGGCCCATTTGCCATATTGCCGTTGACGGGAAATCGTTCATCGCTCGTATGGACCGAACGCCGAGACGAAGCAGAACACCTGATCGCATCAGATGACCTCATATTCGAAGCAGAGCTACAACGCCGTTTTGGCTACAAGCTCGGAGAGATTAAGGTTTCTGGCAGTCGCAAGGCGTTTCCACTGGGCCTGACGCTGGCCCGCGCATTCATCGCCCCCCGTTTCCTACTCGCTGGCGATTCTGCGCATGGGATCCATCCAATCTCCGGGCAGGGTCTCAATCTTGGTTTCAAAGACGTTGCCGCATTGGCCGAAACGATTGTCGACGCCGACAGACTCGGTCTCGATATTGGCGCGCTGGATGTATTGGAGCGTTACCAATCCTGGCGCCGGTTCGATACCTTTCGCATGGGAGTAACTACTGATGTGCTCAATCGGCTCTTTTCCAACGACATCACACCAGTCCGCATTGCGCGGGATCTCGGCCTGGGTCTCGTTGAACGGCTACCTGGCCTGAAATCTTACTTTATCGGAGAAGCCGCTGGTACTTCCGGAGAGAACCATCCGAAGTTATTGACAGGGCAGGCAATATAAGAAGTCAGACATCTTCTAACCGGCGCGCTTCGGATACGAGCAGGATTGGAACGCCGTCACGTATTGGATAGGCAAGTCTTGCCGTTTCCGAGATAAGCTCATTTGTGTCGCGATTGAAGGACAACCTCGTCTTTGTCAGTGGACAGACAAGTAGATCCAGAAGTTTCGGATCTACCGCATTCAATCTCTCGTCCATTGGCTGCCCCTACTGAAGAACGGGATCGGAATCTCCTGGTCCCCGTGCCAGCAATATCTCTGTAATGGCAATCAAGGTCTCTGCACGAGCCTTAAGATCCGGCGCTTCTAGCAATGCCTGCTTTTCTGCTGGTCCAAATGGAGACATCATCGATAGCGAGTTGACAAGTGTTCGATTACCGGCTCGCTCAACGCTCTCCCAGTCTGCCTCGAGCTTATTTGCATCAAGATAGGCGCGGAAGACCCGGAGGAGTTCGACGCGATTAACCGCCTCCTCCTCACCTTCTGCAGATAGATCGGCCATCATGGGTGCAATCTTGAAAGAACGATACGGATGCCCCTCACCTTGCTCATCCAGCAGCCGGAACCGACAAACGCCGCTCAGCGAAGTGATATACCTGCCGTCACCCGTCTCGGCAAAAGATGTAACACGCCCAATGCAGCCAACACCACTAAGCGCGAGGCGCGCCGGATCACTCGTGTGCTGTTCTAACAGTGCTGGCTGGACGATGCCAATCAACCTTGAGCCAGCAAGGGCTGCATCAAACATGGCCAGATAGCGAGGTTCAAAGATATTGAGTGGCAACTGCCCACCAGGTAGCAACAAAGCACCGGTAAGGGGAAACACCGGCACGATCTCCGGCAAGTCTTCCCGCTTTACATATCTCGCATTTCCCACAAGCATGGGATCTACCCTCCCGGACTATGACGGTAAGGAATCCGCTGAATATCATCGCTAATGTGGGGCGCCAACTTTGGATCGCAAGAGCACTTTTTGAACATTGTCATCATGAGAACAGGACAGATGACATCCTCCGACGCATCGTAATGGTCGCTGGATCCTTGGGGCCCCATGCCTCGAAGAACTCTACAAGCTGACGGCGCGCTCCATCATTGTCAAACTCGCGATCCTTGCGCATGATCGCCAAAAGGTGCTCCGCGGCCTCTTCACGCTTACCCTCGGCATTGCGTATCTTGGCAAGCTTCAAGCGGGCTTCATGATTGTCCGGCTGCAGTGACAGCTCTTGCTCGAGAGCGGTTGGATCACCAAGCTTGCGAGCTTCCTCAAATTGCTGGATCTTTTTTGCAACTGCTTGTATGGCCGCATCCTGCGAGACCTCTTCGGGAAGCGATTGTAACATCTGCAACGCACGTGGCAGATCACCAAGCTCTATCATGCAACGCATCATGCCAGCTGCCGCCTTCGGGTTTTCAGGATCAGCTTGAAGAACAGCGCCATACAGTTGTGCCGCACCCTGGACATCTTCCGCCCCAAGCAAGGTCTCCGCTTCACCCAGAATCCTCTCGATTTCGGCCGCCTGATCGGCGCCTTCCGGACCCGCAACGCGATCGATGAATTCACGAAGCTGACTTTCCGGAACAGCACCCATGAAGCCGTCCACCGGACGGCCATCGACAAAAGCAACAACTGCCGGAATGGATTGAACACCCATCTGGCCTGGGATGGCCGGGTGATCGTCGATATTCAGTTTCACAAGCTTGACTCGCCCCTGCGCCTCACCAACGACACGCTCCAATATCGGCGTCAGTTGCTTGCAGGGACCGCACCATGGCGCCCAAAAATCTACAAGGACAGGCTGATTTCGCGAATCGTCGATAACATCTGCGGCAAAGGCTGCTGTACTCGTATCCTTTATATAGCCAGCACCAGCGACCGCACCATTGCTGACCGCAGGGTCACCGAACTGTGCGGAAGCGGTCATTTGACCGCCATAAGAGCCACCATAGGGATTATCTGTGCCGCTCATTCCTAAAATCCTCCGGAATCTGGTACTCGCTGCGTTATATTCCGCGAAACATCGTATGTCAGTCGGTGACTTTCAAGACAAGCGGCGTGTGACCGGTAGCTTTCAAGAAATGCAGCAGGTCATCGCGTTTGATTGAAGTGGTGGCGTCGTTCGACAGAGGATGGCTGTTGATGACTTCATTTTGCATCAATTCCTGATCGAGAATAAAGCAAACATCACATCCGGTATCGTTAATCGCGCCGAACACCGTAACGGATCCTGGCACAACTCCCAAATATTCCATCAGCCTCTCCGGCCTGCCAAAGGAGACACGGCCGGAAGCACCGATGACCTTGTGAACAGTTTTCAGATCAACGATTGCATTCTCTTCGACCGTCAGCACAAAATATCGATCCTTCTTGTCCTTGACGAACAAGTTCTTCGTATGTCCGCCCGGGATAGTATCACGTAGACTGACTGATTCAGCCACTGTAAAGACGGGAGCATGCTTCTTTGTTGAATATGAAATGCCGAGTCCGTCAAGGTAACGGAAAAGGTCTTCAGGCGTTCGTGCGACGGGGAGAGTGGAGATATCGTTCATGGTTCCTGCAGTTTGGAGTGGAGCATTGAGATGGCACTTCTTGGATAGCGCGGGGAGTATCATCCGACAAGCTATCTAGCTATGGAACCATGGCAGCATCCCAGAACATGCTTTCAGACGCTAAAAATTTCTCTGCCGACTTCATTTCTCTGTTGCATTCAAAAAACACTTAGGCCATATACCGCCCGTCGGCGGCACTGCCGCGACCCATAGTCCAACACCTACCCCTGGATTGTGGCTTATGAGCGGGTGTAGCTCAGGGGTAGAGCACAACCTTGCCAAGGTTGGGGTCGAGCGTTCGAATCGC
>JAEWDP010000048.1 GCA_023390055.1 Pseudomonadota bacterium
GCCACCATGTTCTCTGCAGTGCCGAAGAACAGCGGCTCCAGTGCACCGAGATAGGGAAGAACGTCGGTGGCGGTCACGAGATCGAACGGCGCGTCATCATTGTCTTCAAGGAAATCTTCAGCCTCGGCCACGTAAAGCGTCTCGTAGATGTCCTTGTCATGGGCGATTTCGACCATGTTTTCGGAGATATCGATGCCGGTCATGTCGTCGACCATGTCCCGCAACGTGCCGCCCGTGAGGCCGGTACCGCAACCAAGATCCAGCATCCGCTTGAAAGGACCGAGTTCAAGATCCATGAGTTTTTGACGCACCATGACCGGGACCGCGTAGCCAAGCTGGTCGACAAGGATATCCTCGAAATTGCCTGCCTGCTGATCAAACAGGGTTTCGACATAGGCATCAGGGGCCTTCGGTGGCGTCTCTCCGCGTCCAAGTGCGGCAATTCGAACGGCTGCACCACCATGATCTTCGGGGTCGATCGAAAGCACATGGGCATAGGCTTTCACGGCGGCATCGACGTCGCCTGCCTTTTCGAGTGCAAGCGCTGTGTTGTAGGCTTGTGCAAGTGCCTCTTCGTCGATCTTCTTCATTGTCTGGCTCCGCTGGTCAAAGCGCTTTAGTCGCCTTGTCTCCATTTGGCAATGATCGCGACAACCGAGCGGTTGTGATATTGTGATCAGTGGCGGGTCTTCATGCTTTCACGCGCGCGCGGGAGAAAGAACATGTCAGCCGACAAGAAGAAGACGGTCCTGGAGGAAAAACTGGAACCACAGGCGCCGTCACTTCCCATCACCTCAGCAGAAAAGGCCAATATGATCATCCACTATTATCGTGGGGAGATCGGACGCATGGCGAGCTGGCGTGATCGCATAGATCGCACCACCAATTGGGCTATTACAGTTGTCGCGGCGCTTTTGTCAGTGTCGCTTTCAACGCCGACATCGCATCACGGCGTCATCCTGTTCGCCATTTTGCTCGTATCGCTGCTCTTGCTGATCGAGGCACGCCGCTACCGGTTCTTCGATGTCTATAGGGCACGGGTGAGAAAGCTCGAACGCAACTATTTCGCGCAGGCGCTATTTTCTCAGGCGCAGCTTGGGCCGGATTGGGCACAGGCAATTGCGGCGAGCCTGCGCAATCCGAGCTTCCTGATCACCTACCGCGAGGCCCTGTTTCGTCGCATTCGGCGCAATTATTCCTGGATGTATCTCATCCTGGCTCTGGCCTGGGCACTCAAGATTTCCACTCCGAAGCTTTTACCGGATAAACCCGTCACTGATATCTCGTTTTCATGGCCAGAAGTCGTCGCAAATGCAGCCTTCGGCCCGATGCCGGGCTTTGCGGTCATTGCCGCTGTCATCGTGTTCTACGCCTTCATCCTTTATGCGTCGATTCGTCATGCATCCGGGGAGGGTGAGTTTGCGCACGGGGAAGTGCATGTTTGAGACAGGCCGTCGGTTTGCGATGAACGAGCTCTATGCAACCGCGTTCCCAGCCGCTTTCGCAGGCAAGATCGTGCCTAACGCTTGAGGTGGCGTGTGAGGCGTCCCTCAAGCGACGACCAGACGTGGCGCAGCGTTTCGACAATTGCGAGATAGAAAATCGCCGCCCACAGATAGGTCTGGTAGTCGAATGTGCGCGAAAAGGCGTAGCGTGTTTCACCCATCAGATCGTAGACGGTCACTATCGAAACGACCGCAGATCCCTTGATGAGCAAGATGATCTCATTGCCATAGGGTCTGAGAGCGACAACCAGTGCCTGAGGAAGGATGATCTTTCTGAAGGCAGCGCTTTTCGACAGTCCAAGCGCTGCAGCACCTTCGTGCTGGCCGCGCGGGACGCTTTCTATGGCGCCGCGGAGGATTTCCGCCTGGTATGCAGCGGTATTGAGGGTGAGCGACAGGAGCCCACAATACCATGCTTCCCGAAAGAACCACCAGAGGCCGACGGTCTGAAGTTCCGGGCGGAAGCTTCCGAGGCCGTAGTAGATCAGGAACAGCTGGGCAAGAAGTGGCGTTCCGCGAAAGACATAGACATAGCCATAGGCAATGGTCCCAATGACGCGGTTCGTCGACATGCGCGCGAAGGCAATCGGCAGGGACAGGATTGCACCGAAGATGACCGACAGCACGACCAGTGAGATCGTGATCCACAGTCCGGAGAGGTAGCGCGGTCCATAGCGCATGAATTTTGCCTCATCCCAGCCGCTGACGACAAGCGCCAGCATGGTTGCTGCCAGGGCAGCCCATAATGCAAGAATGACAAGGGCAACGATACGTGCACCGGTCAACGGTCTTCGCACGGCAGCCGGTGCTGGGCGAGGGGCGATGAGTTCGCGCGCATAGGTCATCGGCGGATCTCGCCACGACGTGACCAGCGCTCAATATAATTGAGGCCGATGGAAGAAAATACGGCAAGCGCGAGATAGAGGAGGCAGGCCAGGAAGTAGAAGAAGAAGGCCTCCTTGCTGACGCGGGCCGCGACGCTCGTCTGTCGCACGATATCAGACAGGCCTATGATCGAGACATAGGAGGTATCTTTGAGGAGGATCATCCATAGATTTCCAAGGCCAGGAAGTGCGATGCGGATGAGCTGCGGCAAGATGATCAGGACCATTGTGCGCGAACGGCGCAACCCCAGGGCATCACCGGCCTCGTACTGCCCCTTGGGGATTGCGCGAAATGCAGACAGCAGGACTTCCGAGGCGTATGAGGAAAAAACCACGGCAAGGGCGATCATTCCGGCGAAAAAAGCGTTGATCTCGATCGCCTGATCAATGCCGATGGCGGCAAGGACGGATTGGATCAGCAACTGCATGCCATAATAGACGATGAACAATGTCAGAAGTTCGGGAAGGCCGCGGAAGATCGTCGTATAGATGCCGACTGCAGCGCGCAGGAACCTGTCCTGCGATTGTCCTGCCAGTGCGATCAACAGACCAATCACCATGCCGACGGGAAGGGTGGCCAATGCCAGGCCAATCGTCACCTTGACGCCAAAAGCGATCTCGTCGCCCCAGCCGCTTGCACCGCAACTGATGAGGCTGTTCTTGCCGAACAAAGTGAAGATGCCGATCGGCCCGCAAAGGGGATCGAGCGCCGTGGCAAGGGCGGAGAACCATCCGCTTATCAAACTGCTTCCCCCTGCGGCTTGGCCGCTTGTTATTGTTCTTCCCTTAAAGTTCAAAATTGGCGGAAGAGCAAGCCTTCCGCCAATTTCCGCACTTGAATTACAGGTTAGTCACCGTAGGCATCGAAATCGAAGTACTTGTCGTTGATTTCCTTGTACTTGCCATTGGCGCGAATTTCGGCGATTGCCGTGGTGAACTTGTCGGCGAGCGGGTCACCCTTGCGGACAGCTATACCGGCTCCTTCGCCATTGATTTCCACGTCTACCGGCAGCGGCGTCAAGATCTTGCAGCAGGCGCCATCTTCCGACTTGACCCATTCCGACAGGACAACAACGTCATCGATTACCGCATCGGTGCGACCGTTCTGGATGTCGAGCTTGTACTCGTCAGCCGTGGGATAAAGCTTGAGCTCGGACTGAGGCATGTGCTTTTCGGCATAGTTGGCGTGCGTGGTGGACGACTGTGCGCCGAGCGTCTTGCCGGCCAGCCCTTCCACATCGGTGATGTCGGTGTCCTTCGGTACTGCGATCGCCGGGCCGGTATTATAGTATTTCTTGGAGAAATCGACCTGTTCCAGCCGCTCTGGCGTTATTGACATGGAAGCGATGATTGCATCGAACTTCTTGGCCTGGAGCGCGGGGATCATGCCATCCCAATCATTGGTGACGATTTCGCACTCGGCCTTCATCTGCTCGCAGAGCGCCCTGGCGATGTCGACGTCGAAACCGGTAAGGGTGCCGTCTGCTTCGAGGCTGTTGAAGGGTGGATACGCGCCCTCGGTGGCGATGACGATTTTTTCCTGGGCCGAGACGGCACCGGCGGAAAGTGTCAAGGCTGCTATCGAGGCGGCGGCAAGAATATGGGTGGCGATACGCATGATGATCCTCTCTTTTGGCGACCGGTGCGGCTGTTGGAGATTTTTTTCCGCACTGGCAGGCTGGAGTGAACTCCGGCCGTGCTTTTTTAGATACCGCATCGGTTGAAATTGCAACGCCATTTTACACCCGTCAGTGGGGTACACTCCTTCGTTACCTTTAAAATTGCGGATTGTCATGAAGGCTGCGTTCAGGCCGGGTTCAGGAGGCACGGGCCAGCCTGACGGGGAACAAAAGCCTGCCGTCCGTCGTTGGGCGGCGTCTCTCGCCATCTTCGGCACATGAAGAAGGATGTGGCACGGGGTGGGCGCAATTTGAAGTCAGGAGATACTGATGTCCATTAAGTTCAGACTGCTTGCAGGTGTTGCGGCTCCATTGGTCTCGCTCCCGCTGATTATCCAGCCCGCAGCGGCCGTTCCGACAATGCCTCCCTCCTTTGGCGTTGCAACGGATGTGATCAAGGTTCAGGAAACGTTGATCCTTCCGCCAGGTGAAGACGCGCCGCAGCCGAGCGAAGAGCCCCCCGCCGATGAACCGGCACCGACACAGGAAACGCCCCCACCCGCACCTGAGGTGCAAGGCGAGATGCCACAGCAGGAGGCGCCGCCACCCGAACCCGAAGTCCAATCTGAACCTGAGGCCCAAGCTGAATCAGAGGCGGAACCGGAGCCGGAGCCGGAGATACAGCCTGAGCCCGAGCCACAATCGGAGCCCGAGCCTCAACCGGAGCCAGAGGTCCAGCCTGAGCCTGAGCCTGAGCCTGAGATCCTGCCAGAGCCTGAACCTCAGCCGGAACCTGAAACTGAACCTGCTCGACAGTCGGGTGACGAAATCTCGCCAGAGGCCGAGGATGCACCGGTCGAGCCTTCGCCCGATGCCGATAGTCCGGTAGCCGATCAACCCGCAAAAGAAGCGCCGGCCGAAGAGACAGCTCCCGCCACCGATGACGCACCGGTGAACGATGAAGCGCCAGTGGCGCAAGAGCCGCCAGTTGCCGACGAGGCTCCCGCTACCGAACAGCCGGACCCAGAAAAACAGGCCCCTGACGCACAACCGTCCGGTGAACAAATGCCAGATGGGCAACAACCTGCCGACATGCAGGGAGAGCCATCCGATGCTGCTCCACCCGCTGATGCAGATGCCACGGATGATACATCTGGCGAAGAATCAATCGTTGATGGCGAGGCAGTGCCTGAAGCTGACGGCGCTGACAATGTTACGGGAGAGGCGCCCCAGCAAGGTGAGCCCGTAGTTGCCACCACCCCGGAAGATGTCGAACGTGCACGCCAGATTGCCGAGGATCCAACCCTTGCGCAGGAAGGTGAAACCGCTGTTCTGCCCGTTGAAAACGGAGCGGCTATTCTGGACAGCCAGAAGGAAGGCGTGGTTGCTGCACCGCAGGTTCCGGAAGGCAATGAAGGCGCCATGCAGGCACCAACAAGTGCTGAGGCTCCTGAACCCGCCATTGCACCGGCATCCGATGCCGAAGCACAGGTTCCGATGATGGAACGCGGTGCTGTGGAAATGCGTTCGGCAACCTCCTATGAAGGCGAGCGCCTCGACAGCCGTCCGCAATACCGCCGAATAGACGGTTGGAACTATGACGGTGGCGATCGTCGTGGCGAGCGTCGGCGTGATCGGGGCGATGAACGTGATCGAGATCGGGACCGCCGTGACCATGACGACAATGACACGCGTGTCATCATCTCGATTGATGGCCGGACGATCGTGCGCCACGACGATACGCGCCGCTTCTATCGCGATGGTGGCGAGACCTATTACGAGCGTTTGCCAGGAGATCGATATCGTGAGGTGGTGGAGCGGCCAGGCGGTGTGCAGGTTGTAACCATCCGCAACAGCTACGGTGTCGTCGTCCAGAGATCGAGGATCGTGGATGGCGAGGAATATGTCCTCTACTACTCGCCCGAACTTTACGAAGAAGGTGACTATGTCTGGCATGATCCAGGGCGGGAACTGCCGCCGATGCGGCTGACGGTCCCGCTCCATGACTACATTATCGACACCTCGACCGACCCGGATCGTGATTATTACGAGTTCCTCGAAAGACCGCCGGTAGAACGCGTGGAGCGGGTCTATTCCCTGGATGAGGTCCGCTATTCCGCCAGGATACGCGACAAGGCGCGACGTATCGACCTCGACACGATCAAGTTCGCAACCGGAAGTGCGGATATTCCGATGAACGAGGCGAGTTCGCTGCGCAAGCTTGCCGAGGCAATGGAGCAGATCCTTCAGGAAAATCCGGGAGAAACATTCCTGATCGAAGGTCACACCGATGCCGTTGGGTCAGATGAAAGCAACCTCATTCTCTCCGATGAGCGCGCGGCATCCGTTGCGGTCGTCTTGACCGATGCGTTCGGGATCCCGCCCGAAAACCTCGCAACACAGGGCTATGGAGAACGTTATCTGAAAATCCGGACCGAGGCGGCGGAACAGGAAAACCGCCGCGTTACCATACGCCGTATCACGCCATTGGTGAAACCGGTCGCATCGAACCGATGAACCGGCAATATATCAACCGTCAGGAAAGGCCGCCGGAAAAATCCGGTGGCCTTTCGGTTTCCAATCTTCAAAATTGTTGATGGTCAGGATGTGTCGAATGCGTTTGATCTCTCAACCGGCCGATCTATTGTGACGAAGACCCTGGAGGCTCAAAATGGAAAGACGCAGTACAGGCCGATGTCTGTGTGGATCGGTGAGGTTTACAACATACGGACCGTTGCGCGCGGTTGTTGCCTGTCATTGTTCGCAGTGCCGACGCCAGACCGGGATCTTCTATGCCGCAACGAATGTCCAACTGGACAAGATTGCCATCAGCGGCGAGGACATGGTGACATGGTACCGGGCAAGCGACGATGCGGGCCGGGGTTTTTGCAGCATGTGCGGATCCGCGCTCTTTTGGAAACGTGATGGTGCTGAAGATATCTCTGTCCTTGCGGGCGCATTCGAGCAACCGAGCGGCCTTGCAATGGGCCACCACATCTATTGTGATGACAAGCCCGACTACTATGAAATCCCAAAGGACGGCCTGCCGCGCTATCCTGGAAACGGCTCTGGTTGAGGTATGCCGGCCACGGGCATTTCGGGCTGCGAGGGTCCCTTGAGAGGCGTGGGGAAAAACCGTTCCGTTGCAAAATGTTCGCCGAACATCATGTCGTATTGCAAGAGCCGATATGCCTTGAGTATCGTCGGGATATCCTTGTCGGCGTCCTTCCAGCCAAGGTTGGCATCGCCGTTTGCGTCAAGGAGCATGTAGCGGTCTATGACGGAATATTGCTGTGCTACCTGGCCGAGAAAGCCGGTATAGAAGGGGTGGCTGAAACCGGCTGACTGGAGGATGTGGTAGCCGAGCAGGGCAGGGCTGATAGCCCCCAGTTTATCCGCCGAACCGGTCTTTGATGACCAGACGATCAAAGGCGTTTCGTGCTCGCGCAGCATGATATTCATGGGTGCGCGACGCGTCGCAACGGCATTGTCCATGTAGCCGGTTTCGCGAAAAACCCGTCCCATCGGCGGTAGATGGTCGCCAAACATGACAATGATCGTTTCGCGCGAACGGCCCTTTGCCCAGGCCATCAATTTTGCCAGGCTGGCATCGGCTTCCTTGACGCCCTGACTGTAGGTCAAGAGGGCCTGTTCGGCACCGGATGAAAGTCTCCCTTCAAACGATACCTCGTTGTGAGCATAGCGGTTTGCCTCATACGGTCCGTGCCCCTGGAGTGTCACTGCAAACAGGAACAGTGGCCGCTCACTTTTGTCACCGACTTTCATGATCTCGTCCATCAGGTCGTCATCGGCTGCGAACTTGCCGCGCTTGTCCAGTGGTGGCAGATATTCTTGTGAAAGGAACGTTTCAAAGCCTAGATCTTTGTAGACGTTGGTGCGGTTCCAGAACCAGCCTTCAAAGGGATGGATGGCCACCGAATTGTAGCCGTGCTGGCCAAAGAATGTGGCAAGGGACGGCACGGGGCCGCGAATGTACTGCTGGTAGGGAATGCTGCCGTATGGGAGAAAGGCATTCGAAAAACCGGTCAGTGCCTCAAACTCTACATTGGCGGTCATGCCGCCAAATTCGGGTGAGAAGATGCTTCCGCTCTGGTTTTGTCTGATGACCGGCATCGGGTCTGAACTGAAGCGGATATTTTCCAGTTTTGTTGGATCCCAAAGCGATTCGCTCATGATGACGATGACGTCAGGATCCTGGGTACGAATGGCGGAAGAAAGGCCGGGAACTGGTGCCGAAGAACTCTGTGGGATAGCCGCGACAGCCTCTGCACTATATCCATCCGGCTGGCCGACATGTGACATTGGCAGGTTGAGCGCAAAGGCGATCAGGAAACCGTTGTGCCGGTAGTTTGCCGCCTGGTCCCACATCATCGGTATGATCGCGAGGCGGTCGCGAAACCAGAAATGGTCCGTGTATTTCATCATCGGCGCAAAACTGACCAGCAAGGGCAGCGCAAACATAAGCCGCAAAAGGCGCGCCTTGACGCAAAGCCGGGGAAACCGGTTCCAGGCGAAGAATACCGAAAAGACAACCAGACCAGCAATTCCAGCCGCTGCAAGGGCGAAACCGAGCGCCAGCACCGGTTGCGCGCTGACCATGACTGGAAGCAGTTCCTTGATCTGACGGGCAAAGAGAAGGTCTGACGGATACAGCGGATCGGACAGATAAAGCTGCTTCTGTCGCGACAGGAACGCCAGGATAATGACGAAAGGTGCCAGTATGATCAGCGATCGAAATGCACGTCCCATGACAACGTCGAGCCCGAGGGCACCCGCAAAGACGATGACGACGGTTGTCATCCCCGGGCGCGACGTCATGAATGAGTAGATCTGGTCGAACGGGCGGCCGGAAATGATTTCTACAGCGCCGACAAGGCCGGCACAGATTGCAATCAATAACGCGATCAGCTTCAACTGAGTGCCGACAATCGTGGCCCGGTTTTGCGAACCTGCCGTCAAACTGGGTTTTGTCTCGGCAGTCTCGGCCACGGGCAGCTCCATTCAATTTCATGTCATGAAATTGTCACATAACGGTCATGAACCGGAAGTGAACCACGCAGACGCGATAAAGTTGCAATCTTGTCGAGGAAAGGTGCACGAATGTTTCGTTGCCGAGTTCGAGGCACTGCGCTAGACCGTTGGCATGACCCAGAAAAATACCGACAGCCGCACGTTGCGAATTGCGATCGCTCAAATCAACTCCACCGTTGGAGATATTGCCGGCAACCTGGCCAAGGCGCGCGAGGCAAGGGCGCAAGCATCGCTCGAAAAAGCCGATCTTGTCCTGTTCACGGAACTTTTCATTTCCGGCTATCCGCCGGAAGACCTCATTCTCAAGCCTGCCTTCCTACAGGCCTGTCTGCGGGCCGTCGAAGCGCTCGCCGCCGACACGAGCGATGGCGGTCCAGGTATCGTGATCGGTTTTCCGCGGCAGGGGGAAAAGGGGCGACACAATTCCGTTGCCGTTCTCGACGAAGGCATGATCGTGGCTGTTCGTGACAAGGTCGACCTGCCGAATTACGGAGAGTTTGACGAAAAACGCGTTTTCACAGCCGGCGATATGCCGGGCCCCGTCAATTTCAGGGGGGTCCGTATCGGTATTCCGATCTGCGAGGACATCTGGGGCGATCTCGGTGTTTGTGAGACATTGGCGGAAAGCGGCGCGGAAATCCTTCTGTCGCCCAACGGCTCTCCCTACTATCGCGGCAAGGTCGACGTTCGCCATCAGGTGGTGCTGAGGCAAATCATCGAAGCGGGTCTGCCGATGATCTATGCCAACCAGATAGGTGGCCAGGACGAACTCGTCTTCGACGGCGCAAGCTTTGCCTTCAACGCAGACAAGACGCTGGCATTCCAGATGAGCGAGTTTGAAACCGCGCTGGCTGTCACGGACTGGAAGAGGGGCAAGGAGGGGTGGTCCTGCTCCAACGGGCCGATGGCTCGCATTCCGGACGCAGAAGAAGCCGACTACACCGCCTGTGTGTTGGGCTTTCGCGACTATGTGAACAAGAACGGTTTCAAATCGGTGGTTCTTGGGCTTTCCGGTGGTATCGATTCGGCAGTGTGCGCGGCGATTGCTGTCGACGCTTTAGGCGAGGATCGGGTGCGCACCGTCATGTTGCCTTACCGTTATACGACGGACGAATCGCTCAAGGACGCTGCCGATTGTGCAAGGGCTCTCGGTACGCGCTATGACATCGTGCCGATTGCCGAACCCGTGGAAGGTTTTCTTTCCTCACTTTCCGAGCTTTTCGAGGGAACAGAGGAGGGTATAACCGAGGAGAACCTCCAAAGCCGCACGCGTGGCACGATCCTGATGGCGATTTCGAACAAGTTCGGCTCGATGGTTGTCACGACCGGCAACAAATCGGAAATGTCGGTGGGCTATGCGACACTTTATGGCGACATGAACGGAGGATTCAATCCGATCAAGGACCTCTACAAGATGCAGGTCTATGCCATAGCCGACTGGCGCAACAGGAACCTGCCGCCCAATGTGCTTGGACCGACAGGCGAGATCATCCCGCATAACATTTTGTCCAAGACACCATCGGCGGAACTTCGCGAAAACCAGACGGACCAGGATTCCTTGCCACCATACCCAGTCCTTGATGACATCCTTGAATGCCTGGTCGAGCATGAAATGTCGGTCGAAGGGATTGTTGCCCGTGGTCACGATATCGCAACGGTGCATCGCATCGAACATCTTCTCTATCTTGCAGAGTACAAACGCCGGCAGTCAGCGCCTGGCGTCAAGATCACCAGAAAGAACTTCGGGCGCGATCGCCGCTATCCGATCACCAACCGCTTCAGGGACCGTTCGTAGAGCCTGTCGGACTTGATGCCTGCGGCTGTTCGTCAAGAATTCGCGGAATCATTCCATTATCGGTCGTGACAACATCTGCGCAAAACCGACCCATCGCACTTGTCACCCATGAACCGTTGGGTCATAGCTTGTGCCGTCAGGTGCCGGTCGCAAGATCGGAGAATCGGGAATCCGGTGAAGATCCGGAACGTGCCCAACGCTGTAAGGCAGACGCCGAACTCATTTCATTGCCACTGGATTTTCGGGAAGGCGGCAGTCCGGCGGATGAAGCCAAGTCAGAAGACCGGCCTGTCACATTGGATCGGACCGCATGGACGGCGGCGAGATTTTCGACGTCGCGGCTTTGTGGGTCGCGCGTCGGCATTGTGGGGAATTAACAATGCAATCTGCCACCGTCTCCGACGCCCTTGAAAAAGCCGAGCCATTTTCACAAATCGAGCGCGCATCCGTATACAGGGCCATTGCTACACGGCGCGACATACGCGACCAGTTCCGCCCGCAGGCCATAGCCGATGATGTCGTCTACAGGTTGCTGCAGGCTGCACATTGCGCACCGTCTGTCGGTTTCATGCAGCCCTGGAACTTCATTCTCGTGCGTGAGGTCGCAAAGCGCAAGGCGGCGTGGGAGGCCTTCAGGCGGGCAAATGAGGAGGCGGCCGCAATGTTTCCACCGGATCGTCAGGAGCCATACCGCAAACTGAAGCTGGAAGGAATTCTCAAGGCACCGCTCAGCATCTGCGTTACCTGTGATCCCAAAAGGGCAGGGCCGGTCGTACTCGGCCGAACCCACAATCCACGCATGGATGTCTATTCGACAGTCTGTGCGATACAGAACCTGTGGATTGCGGCCCGTGCCGAAGGCATTGGTGTGGGTTGGGTCAGCATCTTTCACGACAGCGATATCCGCGCCATTCTCGCGATCCCCGACGATATCGAGATCGTTGCATGGTTGTGCGTCGGCTATGTCGATGAAATGTATCGTCAGCCCGAACTTGCCGTGAAGGGCTGGCGTCAGCGATTGCCGCTGGATGAACTTGTATTCAAGGATCGCTGGGGTGTGAGGGACCTCACTGTCTAGGTTGCGCCCCGTCGGACTTGGGGTTTTTGAGATCGATCGACGTGTCGTCGGGAAGAAAGACCGGACCAACCGTTCGTACGTCCCGCGACGGGTCGTAGGGACGCTCAGTTGGTGGTGGGACTGCCTTGGCGGTCGTGGATTTCGTTAAGGCCGGATCGGTCTTCGGCTTTATCGTGGTCATGCTGGAATAGGGCCGTTTGTCATCTTCCATCACGTCTTGTGGCTGGCTCGCTACCGGTCGTGATGCCTGATCGTGATCTGCATTGCAGCGGTTCCTTTCCAGCGCGGCAACAATGGCGTTATGCTCTCCGCTCGAACGTATGATCCGGCGAGCCGATGCCCCTTGCTCAACAACGGCATTTCGTCTGCCCTCCATTTCGCGAAGGCTGGCGGCAATCTCGCCGCACATGTCACCTGCCTGCCCAAGGACGATAATGCTCCCGGTGGTGCATCGGCTTCGTCGCAGTTCGGCCCGCAGGAAGCGGATTTCGTTGTCATACTGGCGCACGATCTCTGCATGGCGACGCACTTCAGCCGTGCTTCCGATCACCCTGGGCAGTGCCGCAAGACGCCGCTGCAGGCTCTGGCAGATGTTGCCGGGGTCGGCACTCGCCACGGATGGAAATGCCAGGACGAGGCTGGCAATAGCCGCGCGCACTATCAAAATCGTTCCCCCCTTGAAGTCATCCGACCTGCAATCATCGGTGTTTCGGGTTGAGATTGTGATAACGCAATGTCGATCAGCCTTGTGATGCCTCGACGACCGCAAGAGCAGCCATGTTGACCACACCGCGCGACGTGACCGAAGTCGACAGGATATGCGTCGGCATCGCAGCGCCGAGAAGAATAGGCCCGACATGCAGGGCATCCATCATCGTGCGTACGAGACCAAGTGAAACATTCGCCGCATCGAGATTGGGAAAAACCAGAAGATTGGCTTCACCGGTCAAGGTGCTGTTGGGCATGGCCCGCTTGCGCAAAGGTTCCGACAGAGCCGAACCGCCCTGCATTTCCCCGTCGACCTCCAGATCAGGTGCCCTTTTACGTAAAAGCGCAAGCGCATTGCGCATCTTCAATGCGCTCTCCGACTGCCTGGAACCGAAATTGGAGTGGCTGATGAGGGCCGCCTTGGGCGTGATGCCGAAGCGGCTGACCTCCTGCGCTGCAAGGACCGTCATCTCGGCAATCTCTTCGGCGGACGGATTGTCGGTTACAAATGGATCGGTAAAGAAGATGGCACCGTGCTGGGATATCAGCAGGCTCATGGCGGAAAAAGCGCATACGCCCGGCCGCTTGCCGATGATATGGTTGACGTCACGCAGATGCTTGTCATATCGCCCTTCAAGGCCGCAAATCAGCGCATCGGCTTCTCCACGGCGCACCGCAAGCGCGCCAATCACGGTCGTGTTGGTACGCACGATCGTGCGGGCAGCTTCCGGGTTCACACCCGCGCGACCGACAAGTGCAAAATAGTCATCCACATAGTCGCGGTAGCGGGGGTCGTCCTCAGGATTGATGACATCGAAGTCGACATTGGGACGGATACGCAGTCCGAAACGCTTCAGGCGCGATTCGATCACGCCTGGCCGGCCAATGAGGGTTGGACGGGCAGTCTGTTCCTCGAGCAGGACCTGGGCTGCTCGAAGGACGCGCTCGTCTTCACCTTCGGCAAATATGACCCGGTTTTTTTCGGCATTCTTCGCGGCGCTGAAGATTGGCTTCATGACAAAACCGGAACGCCATATGAAGCGGTTCAGTTGATCGAGATAGGCATCGAAGTCCTGGATCGGGCGGGTCGCGACGCCTGTCTGCGCGGCAGCCTTGGCAACGGCTGGCGCGATACGCAGGATCAGGCGTGGGTCGAAAGGCGACGGAATGAGATAGTCCGGACCGAAGATCGGCGTCTCACCCGTGTAGGCACGGGCGGCAACATCGGACACCTCTTCGCGTGCAAGGGCCGCAATGGCGCGGACCGCGGCCATTTTCATGGGCTCGTTGATCGTTGTGGCACCGCAATCCAGCGCACCCCTGAAAATGTAGGGAAAGCAGATGACGTTGTTGACCTGGTTCGGGAAGTCCGAACGGCCGGTACAGATCATCGCGTCGGGCCGTGCTGCGCGGGCAAGTTCAGGCATGATTTCGGGTGTCGGATTGGCAAGGGCCATGATGAGTGGCTTGTCGGCCATCTTGGCCAGCAGTTCGGGCTTCAGGACCCCGGCTGCCGACAATCCGAGGAACACGTCCGCTCCTTCGATGTTGTCGCCAAGCGCTCGGGTCTTAGCTGGCTGCGCATAGATGGACTTCCATTCGTCCATCAGCTCGGTGCGTCCCTCGTAGACGAGGCCCTCGATGTCGTGAACCCAGATATTGCTGCGCTTTGCGCCGAGTTCGACGAGAAGATTGAGGCAGGCAAGGGCTGCAGCGCCGGCACCCGATGCAACAATCTTGACGTCGGCAAGTTCCTTTCCGGCAAGCGACAAGCCGTTCACAATCGCCGCAGCAACGATGATGGCCGTACCATGCTGATCGTCGTGGAAGACCGGAATGTTCATCTTCTCACGCAGCTGGCGCTCCACCTGGAAGCATTCCGGAGCCTTGATGTCCTCCAGATTGATGCCACCAAAGGTCGGTTCCAGCGCAGATATGGTGGAGACCATGGCATCGACACCATCAGCATCGATCTCTATGTCGAAAACGTCGATCCCCGCGAATTTCTTGAACAGGACGGCTTTACCTTCCATCACGGGTTTTGATGCAAGCGGCCCGATATTTCCAAGTCCGAGGACGGCGGTTCCGTTCGAGATGACTGCGACAAGATTGGCGCGTGCCGTATATTCGGCGGCTGTGCGTGGATCATCCCGGATGGCAAGACAGGGTGCTGCGACACCCGGCGAATAGGCAAGTGCGAGGTCACGCTGATTGCCAAGCGGTTTCGTCGGCTGAATTTCCAGCTTGCCGGGGCGCGGGTAACGATGGAAGAAAAGGGCCTGCTCATCGAGATCGCCGATCTTGGCCTTGTCGTTCGCGTTCACCTTGTCCTGCATGCCTATTGTGCCTCCGCAAATCGTCTTTTGTCCTACAGTCTGGATGCCTTCCTTACATCAATCATCGTCGGTGGACAGCAGCTAATTTCCACGTGGCCGTGGGCACGTCGTCGCGGCCTGGGGGCCCATTGTCATTTTTTTGAAACACGAGTCTGATTTTTCATGAGGCAGAGTGAAGTGATCAGGCAAGAGGTGATGATCGCGATGGTCGAAAGCTTGGGATATCGCACGATTTTCATTTCCGACGTTCATCTCGGATCCAAGGCTGCCCAGACGGATCTGTTGCTTGATTTCCTGCGCAATCACGAGGCAAAGACCATCGTCCTCGTTGGCGACATTGTGGATGGTTGGCGCCTGAAACGTGCGTGGCACTGGCCACAGGGCTGCAATGATGTGGTCCAGAAGCTCTTGCGCAAGGCGAAAAAGGGTACGCGCATCATCTACATACCGGGCAATCATGACGAATTTCTGAGGGCTTTTCCAGGGATACATTTTGGTGGGATCGAGGTTGCCGAGCGCATCATTCATGAAGCTGCGGACGGTCAAAGATATCTCGTTCTGCATGGCGACGAATTCGATGTCGTCGTCAAGAATGCACGCCTTCTCGCCTATCTGGGGGACTGGGCATATGACGCAGCGATTGCCTTGAATGTGGCTCTTGCGGCGATCCGACGGCGATTGAACCTGCCTTACTGGTCATTTTCCGCCTGGGCAAAACTGCAGGTAAAACAGGCTGTGAACTTCATTGGTGAATTCCAGCACGTGGTCGTTGAAGAAGCCCGCCGCAACCATGTCGATGGCGTCATCTGCGGCCACATACACCATGCGGTGATCGAAGATATTGACGGCATCCGCTACATCAACTCCGGCGACTGGGTGGAAAGCTGCACGGCAATTGTGGAACATCATGACGGCACGATGGAACTGACTGTGTGGCGTGGCTCAAACGAGTGGCAAAAGGCCGTGCCGCATAAGATCGGGACCTCCGGGACGAAGCATGATGACATGCTAACGGCGGCCTGATCCATATCGATCGACGCTTTGGCAATTCAGCAAAATGCCACGCGATCCTGCAAAGCTTGCCATCTTGCGAACCATGCCATCTTGCAAACATTGTTGTTGGATGACATCCGCATGTCATCCCCAAAGCTCAGGAATGGGCGGAAAAACCGTCGATCCCTCATAGTGAAGACCCGGCTCGCGGTCACGGGCGAGCAGCAGCGGACCGTCGAGATCGGCGTATTCGGCGTCCTGGGCCAGCAGGACGGCAGGAGCCATCGCCAGTGACGTGCCGACCATGCAGCCGACCATGACCGTAAACCCGAGCCGTTTTGCCTCAGCCTTCATCCGCAGGGCCTCGGTAAGCCCGCCGGTCTTGTCGAGCTTGATATTGACGGCGTCGTAGCGGCTGCGAAGATGTTCCAGATCTTCAGTGGAATGCACGCTCTCGTCAGCGCAGATGGGTACAGAGTGCACGATATCGGCAAGGATTGCATCCTGACCGGCGGGAAGTGGCTGTTCAATCAGTGCAATACCGGTTTCCCGGGCGATATCGAGATGGCGTTCAAGGTTTTGTGTCGTCCACCCCTCGTTTGCATCAACGATGATGGTCGATGAGGGGGCACTTTGCGTCACAGCGCGCATGCGTGATTCGTCATCGTCGGTTCCGAGTTTGACCTTGAGGAGCGGCCGATGGCTGTTGCTTTGAGCCTGTTGTGCCATTGCCTCCGGTTCACCAAGCGACAGTGTGAATGCGGTCGTGACCGGTCGTGTCCTGATATCGAGAAGGCTACCTGCCGATGGCTTCGACTGCTTGGCAAAAAGGTCCCATAATGCGCAGTCGACCGCATTGCGCGCGGCACCGGGTTTCATCAGCCTGTTGATCCCGGCTCTGTCGATCCCAGAGATAACTGCTTGTTTTACAGCTTCTATTTCTAAAACTACGCCCTCGATCGTTTCCCCGTAACGCGTGTATGGGACACATTCACCACGTCCGCGAACACCATCAGACGTGATCGTGCATGTCACGACCTCTGCCTGGGTTTTCGAGCCGCGGGAGATGGTGAAAAGACCTGCGATCGGGAAGGTCTCGATTGTGGCTTCAAGGTTACGTTTCATGCTTTTGAGCGTCCCACACGTGGTATTTCCACACGAGCCGGTTATAGTGCGAACTGTTCTCAACGATCAACTGATCGCATGCAGGCGACCGCCGCAAACCACGAAAGATGCCAGTGCCGTCACAGTCGTTTGATACCCGGGTCGCCGAATTGGTTGCAGAGAAAGTTTCCGGGAGCGAGGGAGAGCGCTTTGTCGCCACTGGCGATTGGCGCAATCACGGCATCGCCTCGGTTTTGCCAACCCTCGACAAGCTGGAAAAGAGCGATGGCAGGGGACGCGTCGAAATCGATGTGTCGGGCGTTGACGCGATCGACACGTCAGGTGCCTGGCTCATCCGCCGTCTTCTGACTGCTATGGAAACGTCAGGACGCGAGATCGTTCTTGTGGGCGCAAGGCCATCCATAGAAGAGCTCGTCGCCGCACTTCCCGAACGCGCGCCATCACCGCCGGCTGCGACGAAGGGCGAAGGTATCCTGTTTGAAAGATTGTTTGCGCCGTTTGGCAGGCTGGTTGTGGACCTGTCCGGTGATTTCCTGTCCGCCATGCACATCCTGGGCTCTGCGGTGCGCGGCGCGCAGATGAAGCTTGGCCGAAGCGGCGGCGTGTCTCCGGCCTCGGTCATCAACCAGATTGATCATATGGGGGTGCGGGCCGTCCCTATCATTGTCTTGATGTCGTTCCTGATCGGCGCCATCATTGCCCAGCAGGGCGCTTTCCAGTTGCGCTATTTCGGCGCCGAGATCTTCGTCGTCGACCTCGTGGGCATTCTTCAGTTGCGAGAGATCGGCGTGCTTTTGACGGCAATCATGATTGCTGGACGCTCCGGTAGCGCGATTACTGCAGAAATCGGCTCCATGAAAATGCGCGAAGAGATCGATGCCCTGACCGTCATCGGCCTCAATCCGGTGGGGGTCTTGATCTTTCCGCGCCTGGTTGCGCTGACCATCGTCCTGCCACTCCTGACGATCATTGCCAATTTCGCAGCCCTTTACGGGGCAGCCGTGGTTGCGTGGACCTATTCTGGCATAACTTTCGACACCTTCCTATCGCGGCTCCATGAAGCCATTGACCACACATCGGTTGCATCGGGCATGATCAAGGCGCCTTTCATGGCGCTCGCGATTGGTATCGTGGCAGCCGTGGAGGGCATGAAGGTTGGAGGAAGTGCTGAATCGCTCGGTCGTCACGTGACCGCATCCGTTGTGAAGGCGATCTTCGCAGTCATCTTGATGGATGCGCTCTTTGCCATCTTCTACTCAGCCATTGATTTCTAGGAGGGACGAGTGGACGACGCAACCGGGGCACGAGAAAGGGGCGAAGACAGGCAGGTGGTCCTGTCGGTTCGCGATGTGACGGTCGGATTCGGCTCGAATATCGTGCTTGACCATCTCAATCTCGATATCTACCGCGGCGAGATCCTCGGATTTGTCGGTGCCTCCGGAACGGGAAAATCGGTCCTGATGCGGGCGGTGCTGAGACTGTTGCCGCGCCGGTCCGGCAAGATCGTCATCCTCGGGACCGATTACGATGAGGCAAGTGATGAAGAGCGCATGACGCTCGACACCCGGCTTGGGGTTCTTTTCCAGCATGGCGCGCTGTTTTCGGCCTTGACGGTCAAGGAAAACATCCAGTTGCCAATGCGCGAATACCTCGACCTGCCGCCGGCATTGATGGATGAACTTGCCTACCTGAAGATCGAGATGGTGGGGCTTGCGCCGGATGCTGCCGACAAGTATCCCTCGGAACTGTCCGGCGGCATGATCAAACGGGCAGCTCTTGCGCGCGCACTGGCGCTTGATCCGGATCTGGTCTTCCTGGATGAGCCGACCTCCGGGCTCGATCCGATTGGTGCCGCAGAGTTTGACATGCTGATCGCCAAGCTCAGGGATACCCTGGGATTGACGGTCTATATGGTGACCCATGACCTCGACAGCCTGTTTTCGGTCTGCGACCGTATTGCCGTTCTCGGACAGAAGCGGGTATTGGTTGAAGGAACGCTGGAAGAAATGTTCGCGTGCGATGACCCATGGGTACAAGCCTATTTCCGTGGCAAACGGGCCCGTTCGCTCATGGCAGCGAAAAGCCCAGCCGAAACCTCTCCAGAAAAAGTGACCTGAAGCCATGGAAACCAGAGCCAATTATGCGATCGTCGGCTTTTTCACGCTTATCGTGATCGCTGCCGCATTCGGTTTCGTCTACTGGATGGCTCAGTCTGGGCGCGGTGGACCAACCGCCGATCTTGCAATTCGTATTCCGGGATCTGCCAACGGCTTGTCGGTAGGCTCGCCGGTACGCTTCAATGGCATTCCGGTGGGATCCGTGCGCGGTCTTTCGATCGATCCCGATGATCCGCAATATTCAATCGCATTTACCCAGGTAAGGGCCGATGCGCCTGTTTTCCCCTCGACGCGCGCCGTGCTTGAAGTGCAGGGCCTTACCGGTGCGGCCTACATCGAACTGTCGGGAGGTGACAAGGGCGAGGACAACATCCTTCAAAAGGCGCTTGAAAGCGGCCGCCCGGCCGTTTTGATTGCGGATCAGTCAAGCGTCACGAACCTGCTTGCGACTGCCGACAAGATCCTTGACCGTGCCAACCAGGCAATCAGCGATATTCAGGGTTTCGTTGCAGATTCGCGCGGCCCGCTGACGCAGACAATCCGCAATGCAGAAACCTTTACGGCCTCGCTCAGCAACAACGCCGGTGCGATCGATGAATTTCTGAAAAGCATGTCATCGCTGTCGGGTACCTTCAATCGTGTCTCCGAGCGCTTAGATTCCACGCTTGAGGCAGCCG
The DNA here is from genome assembly GCA_023390055.1 of Pseudomonadota bacterium. Lineage (GTDB taxonomy): Bacteria > Pseudomonadota > Alphaproteobacteria > Rhizobiales > Rhizobiaceae > Neorhizobium. The sequence continues at coordinate 19,890 of JAEWDP010000048.1, forward strand.
AGGAACTGGTTCGTGCCGTCGATGCCGCCAAGGTCAATCAGGTCGTTGACAATGCCGAGCGCACAACCCGCAATATTGCGGATGCTACCGAAAATCTTGATGAGATCGCCCAAAATGTCCGTGATGCCGCAGCCGGGTTTCAAAAGGCAACAGTCGATGCGCAATCGGTCATGAAGCGTGCGGACCAGTTGATGGCAAACATTGATCCGGAAAATATCGGAACGGCCGTCAACAACATAACGGCTGCCAGTGCGGATGCGCGGAGCGCGATCCGCTCCGCGCGAGACGTAGTCGACGACGTTGCGGGGCGTCGCGAAGACATCAACCGCGCAATCGATGACTTCACCGAGCTTGCCGGAAAGCTCAACACGGCTTCGAACCGCGTTGACGGCATCCTTGCCAAGGTTGACACGATGCTGTCTGGTGGCGATTCCCAATCTCTGTTTGCAGAGGCGCGGCGAACGCTGGAGACTTTCCGGACGCTCGCCGACAACATCAATGCACGCGTTGGTCCGATTGCGGACAACCTGCAGCGGTTTTCGGCCTCGGGCCTGCGTGATATCCAGACGCTCGTCGATGACACACGTCGCACGGTCCGCAGCCTGAACGAGACGATCAACAATTTTGACCAGAATCCGCAGCGACTGCTCTTTGGCGGGGAAACGGTAAAGCAATATGATGGCAGAACGCGTCGATGACAGCGGGGTTTTCATGACCGGATTGAAGATTTTGCAAGGTAGTCCCTGGCGCAAAGCTGGCCTGCTGGCCTGGCCAGTCATTGCAGCCCTCGTGACAGGATGTGGAACGAAAGCCAGCAACGATACCTTCGATCTCGCGATAACCCCTTCTGGAAATGGACCTGCAGCGCACAGCCGGCAGATCCTTGTTACCGAACCGACGGCGCTGAAGTCGCTCGACAGTGAACAGGTGATCGTGCGTGTTTCGACGTCCGAAATCCAGTATCTGGCAGATTCACGATGGAGTGACCGACTGCCTCGAATGGTACAGTCGAAGCTGATCGAGGCTTTCGAAGAAAGCGGCAAGCTCGGTGGAGTTGGCCGGCCGGGGCAGGGACTGGCGATCGACTACCAGGTGGTGAGCGACATTCGCAGTTTTGAAGTCGACACCAGCGGTGCAGACACGGCCAAAGTCGAAATATCGGTGACGATCATCAACGATCGCAATGGCACCGTTCGTGGTCAACAGGCATTCAGCGCGAGCGCACCGGTTTCAGGTTCCGCAAACCGGAACTTCATCGCAGCACTTGACCGGGCATTCGCAAAGGTCGGGGCGGAGATCGTCGAATGGTCGTTGCGGATGATGTGAAGAGGCATCCGACCCCGGCCTGTGCAATACCTGTCGCGGGTGCCTCGGCAATGCCCGGAACTCACCGGTCGCGTTGCCGTTGAACCTTGTATTCATCTTCCTGTCGTGATAGCCAGATTTCGTCTGAAACAGGTTAGGTCGGTGCGGTTGGCCCGGCCCCCGCATGTGCGGGTCCTTCCGTCGATCATGCGACGGCCCAAGACCTTGAACGTTCATGCGATCATGCATGGCGAACTGAGGGCTTGGATATGCAACAGCAGATTTCCGTCATTACACTTGGTATCACCGACCTTGCGCGTTCGCGCAGATTTTACGTAGACGGGTTTGGCTGGGTCCCGATCTTCGAAAATGACGAGATCATCTTTTATCAGATGAACGGTTTCGTTTTCGCGACCTTCGCCAGGCCGGCGCTTGAACATGAACTGGATCGCACCGGGCTCAAGGCCCCCGGTGCTTTCTCGCTTGCCCATAACGTGGCAAGCCGTGACGACGTCATCACAACCATGCAGCAGTTGACGCAGGCTGGCGGGCGCGTGATCCGCAAGGCCGATGAGCCACCGCATGGCGGATTTCGTGGCTACGTCTGTGATCCGGATGAACATGCCTGGGAGATCGCCTGGAACCCGGCCTGGAAAATTGATGCACAAGGCCTGGTAAGCTTCGGCCACTGACGAACTTCGTCTGCCACATCAATGATCCGCTGGCGACGGCGTAAAGAAAAGCGATGGGACATTCAGGTACATCCTGTCCCCTCGCATGACGAGACCGGTCCCTTGCGGCCTGCTGCAAAAGATCAACACACAAATTGGCGGACGCTGTGGACAAATGTTTGGGCCGGAACGCCAACGGGCAGCTGGATGGTTCCAACTGCCCGTTTCAGATGTTTCGGCTGGCAATCCGACTTTTTCGAGATCAGCGGAAGCGGCCGGCTGCATGCGCGAGCATGGTGTAGACCTTGCCGGTATCGGATGTCAGATAACTCTGTGTCACCGACTTGTCGCGATCAGTGCGAGCGACATCTGCCAACAGTTTCTCGAAGTCAGCAATATAGCGGTCGACAGCGGTGCGGAATTCCGGTTCACGCTCGTATTTGCGCTTGATTTCATCAAAGGTCTGCTGGCCCTTCAGCGTATAGAGACGACGGGTAAAGACGTCGCGTTCACCCCGCTGGTAGCGCCGCCACAACTCGACCGATGCATCGTGATCAATGGCGCGCGCGATATCGACGGAGAGTGAGTTCAGCGATTCCACCATATGGCGTGGATTGCGGTTGTCACCATTGCCCCTTGCAGCCGGGTCGACCGGTCGGGGTGCCTGACGGGCAGAAGAACCCGATGCATCTTCGCGCGATGCACCGCGTAACAGATCGCTGATCCAGCCACCTTCTTGCGATCCAGGAGCCGTTTCAGTCTTGCGGGCCTGTTCTTGACCGCTGCGGTTAAGATTGAGGCCGCCCCTCAACCCGGTGGACAGGAGCTCGGTGCGCGGCTGAACAGGTGTCTGTGGAGACAGGATCGGGCTTGTGGCCGGTTGAGGACGTGCTGCAGCCGGGGCAGGAGCCTGGACCGGAGGTGTCGGAACGGGCTGGGAGACCTCCAGCTGCACCGCAGACCGGCCAACGAGTTGCGACAGATCCTGAAGCGCCTTGATCTGCTCGGCAACCGCACGACGCATTGCTGCGGCATTCTCCTTGGCCTCTTCGGGCAGATCAAATGCACCGCGCTTGAGTTCGGAACGGGTGCTGTCAAGTTCCTCGCGGATCTGCTCGGCCGAGTTCCTGATTTCGTCGGTTGCACCGGCAAAGCGGGCGACAGCGTCCTCCACGGACTTGCGAAGCGCTTCGCGCAGATGTGCTGCCGTACTGTCGGAACGGTTAGAGGCATCGCCGAGCATGCGTTCCACGTCAGAAAGCGAGCTTTCCACACCGCTGCGGATCCGCTCGGAGAGGCCCTTTGCACGCTGTTCTGCGTCGCTCATCGCCGCGTCGATGGCGCGATTGGCCTCTTCGCTTGCGCCAAGAAGCGAACCACGCATTGCCTGGGCGGTAACGTCGGCCCGGTGCTGCGTTTCTCCAAGTGTGCGTCCGATGTCGGTAAACGCACCCTGCAAGCCCTCGCGCAGGTGGGTCGCCACCTGTGCCGCGCGCCCTTCGGCCCGTTCGAAGGAACCATCGACCAGCGTGCTGAGATTACGCATGGTCACTTCGATTTCCTCGGACCGCTTGACCAGGCCAACAGAGAGGTTTCGAAGTGCGGTCTGGCGCTCGTCAAGGGTATTGGCCAGGTTCGACTGGGCGGCGCCAAGCAGTTCGGAGGCCTGCGCCAGAACCTTGGAATGCTCGTCGAAGCGACCGACGATGCCGCCGACCTGATTGAGCGTCTGGCCGGATATGCTGGCGAGTCGATCGATATTGTTTTCCAAAAGCCTGCTCGAGCCCGACACCATTTCGGCCGCATTGGTTGCCGATTCGGCGAAACGTGTTGCCGTCGCATCAAGCTTTTCATCGACACCGGCCAGGCGCTGAGTGGCCTGTTCCGCTGCAGATGTGATGCCTTCAGCCGCGTGATGGATAAGGTCGGCAATTCCGGAATTGCTTTCTGAAAGTCGATCGATCAGCGAGTTGACGCTGCCGGACAGGCTGCGTTCAACGGCACTGATGGCGCCGGCCGTGTTTTCGGCACGCTGTCCGAGCGCCGAAAGAGCCTCATTCGTACGCGCGGCAATGGCATCGACCAGCGCACTGTTTTCATCGTGGATCTTGCTGGTGCTTTCCTGAGCGGCGGCGACGAGGCGCTCGGTGCTCTCCCGGGCGGCTGCCGCTATCTGCTCGGATGCCGAGCGGCTGGCGTCGGCATACTGCTCCACAACAGGCTTTGCCTGTTCTTCGATGAGGCGCGACAGTTCGGTGGTCCGGCTGGCGAGCATGGAATTCAGGTCCCGGGCACGGCTGTCGAGTGCAGCACGTATCGTATCGCCACGCGCCGCCAGAGCCTTGTCGACCGCATCCATGGCCTGATGCAATTCGGATGCCGTTTCCGTCAAAGTGCCGTGGAGCAGGCCACCGCGTTCCTGCAGTGCATGCTCTGCCTCGCTGATCGCGGAAGAAATCGCGCTTACCTGCATCTTCACGAGCTGATCGGCCTCTGCAACCTTGCTGACGATCGCGTTGCCAGCCTCGGAAAATGCCTGAGCAACCGTTGCCGCCTGGCCGGCCAGGCGATTTTGGGTGTCAGAGATGCGTTCGACGATTTCCCCGGACCGCTCTTCGAGCGAGCGATTGAACTCCGCATTGCGAGAAGACAGTTCCTCGGTAAATTCGCTGCCGGCCCGGGCGAGTGTTGCGGCCGAGCGCATGGCTTCACTGTCCATGTCCTGGGCGGCAGCACTGACCGCTTCACGAAGGCTGTTTGCCAGTCCGGCAGCCTTGCCCTCGATGGTTCTGGTGACATTGTCGAGGCCGATTGACAGTGCCCGATCCATTGTTGACAGGCGTTCGTCAAAACGGGCTGCGCCGGTATCCATGGTACCCGCGATGCGCTCCTGGGCCTCCTGGCTGACGCGTTCGAGGTCAGCTGTACGCTGCGCAAGGGTATCACCGATTGTACGACCGGCGCCATCGACGAGATCCGTGACGCTGGTGAGCTCCTCGCGAATGCGACCTTCAAGTCCGCCAAACGTCGTCTCGATCCTGCCGCCTGTGTCGTTCAAGGCGGCGGCGACGCTGCCCACCGTCTGCTCTATCCGGCCGGAAAACTCATCTGCAGATCGGGTTATTTCCTGTGCCGCGACATTGAGCTTATTGGCGATATCGCCAGCGGTCAGGTTCAGTTTCTGATCCAGATCCGTACCTGCACCATCGATCACCGAACGCAATGCGTCCTGCTGGGTCTCCAGCGACATTTCGAGCATGCCGGCACTTGTGGCAATGGTCGTGCCGATGGTCGTGACCTGATCCGACATCAGTTCGGCAATATGGTCGCGTGCCTTGGTCAGTGCCGAGGAGATGCTGTTGCTACGGTCCTCAAGGGTCGCGCGGATCTGATCGTAACTGGAACTGAACGTTTCCTCAAACTGCTGATTTGCCGAGGCGATACTGTCGGTAAACTGCTGGTGGCCGAGGCCGATGGTGGCAGCGATTCGTTCCTGACCCGTACCGATTGCCGTCTCGATCCGCTCTGCACTGTCCGACAGGATTTCTTCAAACTGTTTCGAGCTGTCACCGAGAATGCTGCCGACGCGATCGGAGATATCGTTGATCGATCGTTCAATCCGGTTGCCGGCTTCTGCTGCCGCATTGCTCAGGAGCCCGGCCTTGTCATCGAGAATGCCGGCGATACGATCTTCGCCAAGGGCAAAGGATGTCCCGATCTCCATCGCCTTGTCGTTAAAGATCTCGTTGATCCGCGCGCCATTGGCGGCAATCGTCTGGCTGAGATCTGCGATCCGGCGATCCATTCCTTCGCCGATACGCTGTTCGCCCTGCTCGATATGGCTGGCAATCAGGGTTGCACGCTCATCGAGCGCAGCGGCAAGGCGCTCGGGTGTGTCGGCAAGATTTGAAAGAATGCCGGTGATGCGATCCTCGCCAAGGGCAAGGGACGTCCCGATCTCCATCGCCTTGTCGTCAAAGATCTCGTTGATACGATCACCATTGGCGGAAATTGTCTGGGTGAGATCGGCAATACGACGATCCATTCCTTCGCCAATGCGCTGCTCGCCTTGTGCGATATGGCTGGCAATCAGGTTTGCGCGTTCATCGAGCACATTGGAGAGACGCTCGGGTGTGTCGGCAAGATTGCTGAGTATGCCGGTGATGCGATCTTCGCCAAGGGCAAAGGCGGTGCTGATTTCCAGGGTTTTGTCATCAAGAAGTTCACCGAACCTCTCACCGTTGGCATTCAGTGTCTGGGCCAGGTTTCCGACCCTCTGATCAAAGCCTTCTCCGAGGCGTCGCTCACCTTCCTGGAGGTGATGTGCAATCGTTGCCGTCCGCTCGTCGAGCAGGTTCGCCAGCCGCTCCGGCGCATCAGATACGGCGCTCTCGATCGCAGCGGTCTTCTGCGCCAGGGTGTCGGACAGCCGATCATGGCCACTTTCAAGTGCCGAGATGACGGCCTGGGACCGTTCACCCAGTGCCTCTTCGAACTTTGTGCGTGTTTCGCTGAGTGCGCCGATCAGAGCCGAACCGCGTTCAGCCAGAACGGTGTCGATGACTTCATGCGTTGTTCCAAAGGCATTGCTGATTTCGCTGGTGCGGGCGGCGAGCGCGCTGTTCAGTTCGCGCGAGCGGGCCTCGAGCATGGAATCGAGGACTTCCTGACCCGTACCGAGCGCTGTTGCCAGGGCGAAGGACTGGTCGGTAAGGGCGCCGCCGATGCGGTCGATGCTGCTGCTGAGAATACCCTCGATGGATTCTGACCCGCCCGCCATTGTTTCGTTGATCCGCCCAAGGCTGTGCATGAGCTTGCTGTCGAGGCTGCCGGCACGTTCGTCGAACGCGTTTGCGAACTCCGACAGTCGATCATCGAACGTGGTGCTGAGCTGACCGACAGTCGTTTGCAGCCGCTCCTCGAAGAGACCGGTGCGAAGGTCGATGTCCATGGCGGCCTCATCAGCCGCAGATTGAAGACTCTGGCGGAACGAGGCGCCCTTGTCGTTGAGGGACTGGCTGAGAGACGTGATGACGTGGTCCAGCGATCCTGTAATGGAGCGCTCGCCTTCTGAAAGGCCTTCGGTAATTTCGCGCGTACGTGCAACGAGCGTCTCGTTGAGCTGACGTGTCCGTTCGGCAAGCGCTGCGTTGAGTTTTTCCGTATTGGCATCGAGTGTCGACGCGCGCGTCTCGAATTCGCCAAGCAGCGCCTGTCCCCGTTCCGCAAGTGACATCGACAGGTATTCGAGGCGGGTGTCGAATTCGTTGGCAAGCGCAATTCCGGACGAACTCAGCGTCTGGACAAGGTCCTCGGCCTTGGCCGACAGGAGTGTGCCCAGCGCGTCGGTTGCGGCGTTGGTTCTTTCGGTCAACGCTGCGGCCCGGGTATCGATCATCGAGGCGAAAGCCTCGCCCGAGGTTGCCAGACGGATGGAGATCTCCTCCGTCGCCAGTGATAGTTCTTCCTTCAATTCCTCGTGTGCGCCGACAATCGAGGAACGGATGCGCTCTGCATGATTGACGATGGCGTCACGTTCCGAACCGAGTTCGTGTACCAGGCCGCGTACCCGCAGCTCATTGTCTGCATAGCTCCGTTCCAAGGCGTTGACTTCGGAGTGGACAAGTGTCTCAAGCTCGGTGGCACGCGCGATGGTACGCTCGATACCTTCGTTCATCGCCGAAACTTCCCGCCGGACAGCCTGACCGACACTCATGATCCGCTCGGAGGCAACCGTTTCCGGTTCGGAAAGGCGCAATGCGACTTCGGTCATTGAACGTGCGGCGTTGCGCAGATCCTGTGCGCGCGCCATCATCATGGCAAATGCGAAGAACAACATGATGGGGACGACGATGCCGACCAGAATGGCGACGATGCCGGGTATCGCCACGAGATTGGCGATGGATCCGATCTGCCAGAGTTGATTGCCATAGAGCAGATGTGCAAGGCCGACGCCGCCGATGGCCCACAATGCCGATATGATGGTGGCGTTGCGCAACGAAGAACGCATCGTTCCGCGTTCGAGCGACTTCAGCATGCTGACCGAACCGCGACGACTGCTGTCGTTGGCAGCTTCGAACGCGGGTGTACGGGCGACGGGTTCGTTCGGGGGCGTACGCGGCGCTTGCGCCTGACTGTCGTGGCGGTCTGCGGCGGCGTCTTGATATGACTTTGACACTTTGGCCTCCGAAACGGTCGAGACCTGTTCGCGAGGCTTGTCGTGCTCGTCAATGAAGTCGATCTTCAAAGCGTCTTCCAGTGCCTGGAATGCAGTTTCATCGATCGTTTCACTCGTGGTCTTCTTTGCCATGCGGTTACGCCTCGCTACACACTCGCCCGGCGATGTCGTCGCGGATCCCCCCCCGCCTTCGTGGATCCGGTCGAAACATGCCTGCCGGAAAGCCGCGCCATCATGGCGTCGGCATTTCCCGTTTCATTCACACTTGGATGGCCTTTTTTCAAACGGATGATAAGGAATACTTACCACCAGACCATCCCCTTGGGACGGCTTCAGTGTCCCGCCATTCCAAGCGTCCTGTAGTGGCACATCTTGGGTGCCTAAACAATTCAACGCGCATCTTCTGCGGCTGAGCTCATTTCGGTTATTAACAGAATTTAAACCATAAAAAGAGCCGAAAGTCCCAGAAATCAAGGATATTCGTCGAAATTAACCATAGTACGAGATTCAGACCAAGATTGTGCCGGAATTTAACGCGATAGAGCGCGGGTCCCGGCAAGATCGGGACAGTTGCGTATCTGAAGGATCTTGAGCGAGATGGCTGTTCCTGTTTTTGCATTTGAGGTGCCGGTTAACGAAAGACCGGTCTGTCCATCGAGATCACGGCCGATTGATCTCGTCCATCTGGCCAACCAGACGATGGGTGACAAGGCATTGGAAATCGAGGTGCTGCAGATGTTTGCGCGCCAGGCGCGCAAAACCTTGAGAGAAATGGCTGAAACCGATCGTGCGGGCATTGTTGCTGCAGCCCACCGCCTGAAAGGCTCGGCAAATTCCGTCGGCGCCTTTGGTGTTGCCGATGTCGCGACCCGGATCGAGGAAAAGGGGCCCGAGGCGGTTCTTTTGGCGAAGCTCAGTGCGAGTGTCGTCGAAGCCGAGAACTTCATTCTCAAGCTTTGCCGCTGAAGGGCTGTCTTGATCACCATTGCGATCAAGGGTCGGACAACCTATGTTGAATGGCTGGCGGATGTGTTCGACGAGCGGTCCGCTATGCCAGACTGTTCTTATCGGATTTCCAGCTTATGACGAAATTGACGATCGTCGCCTTCGACGGAACGCGCTTCGATATTGATGCGAGCAACGGGTCGACGGTGATGGAAAATGCTGTCCGCAACTCGGTGCCCGGGATCGATGCGGAATGCGGAGGTGCATGCGCCTGTGCCACCTGTCATGTCTATGTGGATGAGGCCTGGGCCGAAAGGGTCGGCCCGCCCTCCGCCATGGAAGAAGACATGCTGGACTTTGCCTACGAGTTGAAGCCGACCTCGCGGCTGTCGTGCCAGATCAAGGTGAGCGATGATCTCGACGGTCTTGTCGTCAATGTACCTGAACGACAGGCCTGAAGTCGCGCACGACCGTCTTGCCTTCGTCGATGTGGCATGGCGGCCAGGTACACGGGTGGCTCAAAGGCCGAAGATCGAAACGGCTTTTCGTTTGCTGATGATACCGTGTGGCCAAGCGCAGTAGTGGAGGGTGCATCATGCGGCATCAAGCCGGTGAAATCCCGTTGCGCCTTCCGTTCAGCCCGGCTCGTCGCAGTCCACCCGCTCAGAACATGGACCAAGTGACGTCCGTCATTGCCAAGCCACGGGGCAGGCCGGGCAGAACAGCCTTTGTCAGCTGGAACCGTTATTCTTTCTGCATCCGGTATTTCAGGAGGCGCATTATCCGATGGTCGAAATTCTTCGATTCCACCCTGTCAAAGCGTAACTGGTCGCGATCGTGGGCCTCCAGGACACGCTTGGTCGTCAGACCGACCTTGCGCTCCAGTTGGGCGCAGCTTTTTGCAGGGCGCAGCTTGAGCAGCTCATCTTCCAGCTTGCGCGCAAACTGGCGGGCGATTTCCGCATGCCGCTCCTCGTGCCTCTTGATATCTGAAGAAAGCGTATCCCAGATGAAGCGAAGATCCTGCTTGGCGCGACGCCGATTCTTCCAGCGCGGCAGGATCAGATGCGTTTCCAGTGTAATGCTTGCATTGCCCACCGTGCAGCGTTTTCCCCGTTCGACATAGGTCACTTCGCCACCGAACTTGATTTCAGTTGCCCCGGGATGGCGATGGCCTGTCGTGTTTGTCACGGGACCGCGTCGCTCCAGTTCCCTGTCGAGTTCCTCGGCAGTCCTGCCGCCGATATCGAAATATCCATAGGTCTTACGGATCAGGGGATCGGCAACCGCCATGCTGGAAAACATGCAAAAGACAAGCAGTCCCCCCATGATACGGTGGAACCTGGAAATCAGCGACATTCTTGGGCCACGGCATAATCATCAATCGTTAACGGCATAGTAACTGTTCACGATAGTCCCGGTCGAGCGAGGCACGAAGCCTCTTGCGCTTGATCGACTTCTTCATCGGATCCAGCTTCATAAT
>JAEWDP010000053.1 GCA_023390055.1 Pseudomonadota bacterium
ATCAGGGCCTGGCCAACATGAAGGCCGGCAATATCGGGGAGGCGAGCCGCAAGTTTGATGCGATCGACCGTCAGCATCCCTTCTCTGAATGGGGCCGCAAGGCATTGGTCATGAGTACATTCGCCAAGTACCGCCTCGGTCAAAGCGAGGAGGCGATCAAGACCGGAAATCGTTATCTGCGACAATACCCGAATTCAGAAGATTCGGCTTACGTCCAGTATCTCGTCGGCCTCTCGCATTCCAAGCAGATCAGAGACGTGACGCAGGATCAGGGACCGGCCGCGCAGACGATCGAAGCAATGTCGAAGGTCGTCAACGACTATCCCGATTCGGAATATGTGGAGGATGCGCAGGCAAAGATCCGCTTTGCGCGTGACCAGCTTGCCGGCAAGGAAATGCAGGTCGGCCGCTACTATCTGGAACGCAAGGAATACCTGGCTGCAATTCGGCGCTTCCGCTCGGTTGTCGAGCGCTATCCGAATACCAACCAGGTCGAGGAGGCCCTGGCCCGTCTCGTGGAAGCCTATTACAGGATGGGGATCGTGGAAGAGGCTCAGACGGCGGCAGCTGTTCTTGGCCGAAACTATCCCGATAGCCAGTGGTACGCAGATTCATACAAATTGCTGCAGACAGGTGGCGTGGAACCCCGCGAAAATCGTGGGTCCTGGATTTCGCGCGCCGGGGCAAAGCTCATCGGGGCCTGAAGTGCTGATCCAGCTTTCGATCCGAGATATCGTCCTGATCGAGCGGCTGGATCTCGTTTTCGAGACCGGCCTGTCGGTGCTGACCGGCGAGACCGGGGCCGGAAAATCCATTCTTCTTGACAGCCTCTCACTGGCGCTTGGCGGCCGTGGCGACGGTGACCTTGTTCGCCACGGTGAGGACAAGGGGCAGGTCACTGCTGTTTTTGACGTCCCGTCAGAGCATCCTGCGCGTCTCCTGCTGCGGGAAAACGGTCTCGATGACGATGGCGACCTGATCTTCCGGCGCATCCAGAACGCCGATGGCCGCACACGTGCATCCGTCAACGACCAGCCGCTGTCAGTGCAGCTCATGCGGCAGGTTGGCCAGCTTCTGGTCGAGATCCACGGTCAGCACGACGACCGTGCGCTGACAGAGACCAACACCCACCGGGCACTTCTTGATGCCTTTTGCAGATTGACGGACGAAGCCGAAACGGTTGCAGGTCTTTACAGGACCTGGAAGGAGACCGAGCGATCCTTCAAGGCGCACCGGTCCAAGGTCGAAGCCGCAGCCCGCGAGGCGGACTATATTCGTGCGTCCGTTGATGAACTCGAAGCCTTGAGGCCTCTGGATGGCGAGGAAGACGACCTCGCCGACAAGCGCGCGCAGATGCAGAAGTCCGAACGGATTGCAGGTGACATTTCCGAGGCTTCGGAATTCCTGAACGGCAACGCTTCACCCGTACCGCTGATTGCTTCCATGGTGCGCCGCCTGGAACGCAAGAGCCACGAGGCTCCAGGCCTTCTGGAAGAGACGGTCGAGCTTTTGGATACGGCACTCGACAATCTCTCCAATGCCCAGATGGAGGTAGAGGCAGCGCTCAGGAGAACAGAATTCGACCCGCGGGAACTGGACCGGGTCGAAGAGCGCCTTTTTGCGCTGCGGGCAGCCGGTCGAAAATACTCGGTCCCGGTTGCAGAACTTCCAGCCCTTGCCGAAAGAATGGTTGTTGATCTTGCCGAACTCGATGCCGGTGAAGAAAAGCTCTCAGAGCTGGAAAAGCTGACAGAAGCGGCAAGGATGGAATTCGAGCGGTTTGCCGCCATCCTGTCGGAAAAACGTCATCATGGCGCAGAGATCCTGGCTGATGCGGTGATGAGGGAACTTCCGGCGCTCAAGCTGGAACGCGCTCGCTTCATCGTGGAAATGGCAAGTGACACTGGTTCTCCAAGTGCCGATGGTATCGATACCGTCGAGTTTCATGTGCAGACCAATCCGGGAACCAGGGCTGGCCCGATCATGAAAGTGGCATCCGGCGGTGAACTGTCCCGGTTCCTTCTGGCATTGAAGGTCGCTCTCGCCGACCGTGGATCGGCGCCAACGCTTGTCTTTGACGAAATCGATACCGGCGTTGGCGGTGCCGTCGCCGATGCCATCGGCCAACGCCTCAAACGGCTGTCGGAAACCGTCCAGGTCCTGTCGGTGACACACGCACCACAGGTTGCCGCCAGAGCCTCCACGCACCTCTTGATCTCCAAGGGTCCGACTGTCGATGGCTCTGACAAGATCGCCACCCGCGTTGCAACCATGGAACCGGAGCACCGCACGGAAGAAATCGCCCGCATGCTGGCTGGCGCTTCCGTCACGGAGGAAGCGCGTGCCGCGGCTGCCCGGTTGCTGGCCGGCGGCGCTTGATGCGCTATGTGCACTTTTCTTGAGCCCGATTTTGTCTAAAAGGCAACCGATGACAGTGGAGTGAGATCACATGGCTGCCGACGAGACACCCGTAGACACCCTGAGCGAAGAACAGGCTGCGGCCGAACTTGCCTTTCTGGCTGCTGAAATCGCGCGCCATGATGAGCTTTATCATGGTCATGATGCGCCCGAGATATCGGATGCGGATTATGACGCCCTGAAGCGGCGCAATGATGCAATCGAGAAGCGTTTTCCCGATCTGCGACGGGCTGACAGCCCTTCGTTGCGGGTTGGTGCGCAGCCGTTGGCAACATTTGCGCCGATTACCCATTCGCGCCCGATGCTGTCGCTCGACAATGCCTTTTCAGATGACGACGTGCGCGGCTTTATCAGTTCCGTCTACCGTTTCCTCGGGCAGCTTCCAGATGGCTCCATCGCGATTACGGCCGAACCCAAGATCGACGGGCTTTCGATGTCGATCCGTTATGAAAACGGCAAGCTCGTCAATGCCGCAACGCGGGGTGATGGTACGACAGGCGAGAATGTGACGGCCAATATCCTGACGATCAAGGAAATCCCGAACGTTCTTCCGTCCACATCGCCTTCGGTCGTGGAGGTGCGCGGTGAAGTCTACATGTGCAAGAGCGACTTTCTGGCTCTCAACGAGAAGATGGCGGCAGAGGGAAAGCAGACCTATGTCAACCCGCGCAACACGGCGGCCGGATCATTGCGTCAACTCGATGCGAAAGTAACGGGGAGCCGTAATCTGAGATTTTTTGCCTATGCCTGGGGCGAAATGTCTAAGATGCCGGCCGACACGCAGATCGGCATGGTCGAGACGTTCAGAGAATGGGGGTTTCCGGTCAACCCTCTGATGAAGCGGATGACCTCGGTTGAGGATATCATCGCCCACTACACGGAGATTGGACTGAAACGCCCCGATCTCGACTACGAAATCGATGGTGTCGTCTACAAGGTAGACCGGCTCGACCTGCAGGCCCGCCTCGGGTTTCGCTCGAGAAGCCCACGCTGGGCAATCGCACACAAGTTTCCAGCCGAGCAGGCGTTCACACGCGTTGAACGCATTGACATCCAGGTTGGGCGCACAGGTGCGCTGACGCCGGTCGCAAGGCTGACACCCGTGACGGTTGGCGGTGTGGTTGTCACCAATGCAACCCTGCACAACGAGGATTATATCAAGGGTATCGGCAATTCCGGTGAACCCATTCGTGATGAGGCGCATGATATCCGCATCGGTGACACGGTCATCGTGCAGCGTGCCGGAGACGTCATTCCACAGGTCCTTGATGTCGTGATGGAGAAGAGGCCGGCTGATGCCGTCCCATACACCTTTCCGAAAAGATGCCCGGTCTGCCACAGTCATGCCGTGCGCGAAAAGAATGCGAAGACCGGAAAGCTCGATTCCGTCACACGCTGCACGGGTGGTATTGTCTGCCGTGCACAGGCCGTGGAGCATCTGAAGCATTTTGTATCGCGCAACGCCTTTGACATCGAGGGTCTGGGCGCCAAGCAGATCGACTTCTTCTTCGAAGCGGAAGATCCGGCACTCGTGGTCAGGACGGCACCGGACATCTTCACGCTGAAACAGCGGCAGGAGGCGTCACCGCTTACAAAGCTCGAGAATGTCGACGGGTTCGGCAAGGTCAGCGTCAGGAAGCTTTTCGATGCGATTGATGAACGGCGCGAAATTGCGCTGCATCGTTTCATCTATGCGCTGGGCATCCGTCATGTCGGGGAAACCACTGCCAAGCTGCTTGCCCGATCCTATGGCACCTATGCGATCTTTTCAGACGCGATGCAGGAAGCGGCAGCCCTTTCCGGCGATGCGTGGGATCATCTGAACAGCATCGAGGGTATCGGGGAGGTGGTCGCGCGCGCAATCGTTGAGTTCTTCAAGGAACCGCGCAATGTCGACGTCATCGTGCGGCTTCTGGAAGAGATTAGCCCGCTGTCTGCTGAACAGGTATCGACGAGCGACAGTCCCGTGGCAGGCAAGACTGTCGTTTTTACGGGTTCGCTTGAAAAGTTTACCCGTGACGAGGCAAAGGCCAGGGCAGAAAGCCTTGGTGCAAAGGTTGCCGGTTCCGTATCTGGCAAGACCGATATCGTCGTTGCCGGCCCCGGCGCCGGCTCCAAGCTTTCAAAAGCGGCGGAGCTTGGCGTGCAGGTGATGAACGAAGACGAATGGCTGGCGTTCATAGACAAGGCATGAGCCGCTGCAACTGAAATCCAAAAGTCTGGCGCGGGGATCCGGGCACGGTTGTCTGGGAAGAGTGGCCGTCAGCAGACCGGCGGATTTTGCCGAATCAGTCGTGTGGCGATAGAAGGGGCGGAGCCACCGGGGACTGACATTGAAAACGATTGCCATAGACTTTGAGACCGCGAACGAGAGCAGGGGGAGCGCCTGTTCGGTTGGACTGGCCTGGATCGAGGATGAAAAGGTGGTGCGTGTCGAGGAACGATTGATCCGGCCGTATGACATGCGGTTTTCCTCTTTCAATATCGCAATCCATGGGATCGGTCCGAAAGATGTCGAGCATGCCCGGGAATTTCCGGATGTGATGGCCGAGTTTGCCGAGGATTTTCGTGGTGCGACAATGATCGCCCACAATGCGGCTTTCGATTTCAGTGTCTGGCGAGCCTGTCTTGATCTTTACGGTCGCAGCTATCCGGAACTGTCCTATCTGTGCAGCGTGAAGATGTCCCAGAAGGTCTGGCCGCATCTTCCCTCCCACCGCCTGAATGTGCTCGCCGATCATCTCGGGCTGTCGTTTGCCCATCACAATGCTGCCCAGGATGCGCAAATGTGTGCAGAAGCGACCATTGCGATGGGACGCACACTGGGTGTTTCCAGGATCGGTGATATTCCGTCGATGATCGGTATGAAAGCGGGCAGGGTCTTTGATGGTGGCTACACGGCCTGTACCTGCCGTGCGAACTCAAAATCCACTCGAAAACCCCGTTCCATCGACGCATATGCCATCGCACCTTGAAGCTTCGCATTGATCTTCTGATCCGGTCTGAAAAAGTAGAGTGAGGAATGGCGCCTCCACGGCTTTCAATGATCGGATTGATCATCTGCGAGAGCGG
The DNA here is from genome assembly GCA_023390055.1 of Pseudomonadota bacterium. Classification (GTDB taxonomy): domain Bacteria; phylum Pseudomonadota; class Alphaproteobacteria; order Rhizobiales; family Rhizobiaceae; genus Neorhizobium. The sequence goes on from JAEWDP010000053.1 coordinate 5,491, forward strand.
AGAGGGTGTGTCTCAGGCTCTTGGATTGAAGGAAATCCGACACGTTGCTTTTTCTTCGTTGACACCGGCCGCGTTGCAGCCAAACGGAGAGGGGAGGACGACGACAAACCGGACTCGAAGCTCTGCGGAATGGAAGGTTCGGCGAGGCTGTCGAAGCTGCCAAGGGTGTTGCCCATGGTGACTTCAGGTGATGCCAGTAATCAAGCCGCCTCCCGATTTCAAGAACGCAAAACTCGATATCGAAACTGTTCCTACTGGAAGGCGGTTTGGACGCATTTATCTTGATGCTTATCCGGACCCTGTAACGGGCCAATTGCTCCCGGCCGTCCACGATAGAGATCGCCTTGTCAGTGCCGGCCATCAAAATTGGCACGCGATATTCAAGGCGTGAGGCCGGCAAAGGAACAGATCGTATCATGGATGACACGTTGCATCCGTAAAAGCCCGGATGCAACGTTTCTTCCTTGACCAGGAATGTAGACGCCGTGGCATTTGAGCGTCTGTATCTGGTCATGTGCCCGCTTGATATGATCCGCATCCATCGGTCCCGCCATCATGGCAAGGATTGTCAGTCCAACGCTCGGGCTTTCATTGCCCGCCTGAAAGCCTGGCGCATCGACGGACCAGGCGCCGCCGGAAAGCCCGGCAGACAGCATTTCCACCATGAGCGCTAGATTTGCACCCTTTCGTCCGCCAGCCGGCAATAAGGCTCCTGCAAGTGCCTCGCTCGCATCCTGCGTCTCGCAGCCCCTTGCATCAACTGCCCAGCCAAGCGGAATCTGTCTGCCTTCTGCAGCGGCCGCCGCGATGTTGACATAGGCCGTGGCGCTGGATGACTGGTCGATAACCAGAGGAGGTGTGTCTACTCCAAGCGGAAAACCGAAGGCAATCGGGTTGGTACCATAGACAGCGGGATTGCCCGGCATCGTCGTGACCATCGCATTAGCGTTCGTCGCTGCAAGCGCGACAAGTCCTTCATCTGCCAGCCGTCGCACGTAATAGCCGAGTTCACCGGTGGTGTAGCTGTTCTTTTGGGAGAAAATGGCGACGCCATAACTGCGTGCCTTCGCGACAAGCTCCTGGAAGGCAAGTTCAAATCCGAGCTGTGCGATGCCATAATCGGCATCGGATGCGATATATGCCGGGAAGGGGCAGGTCAGTACGGGAACCGGATTGCGGTTGATGCGCCCGTCGCGGAAGCTTTCCAGATAGGCCACCATGTGGGGGAAACCGACTACTTCAGCGCCAAAGCGGGCAGCGGACAGCGTCGCATCGACAAGGGCTCGCGCACTTGCCGGATTGGCACCCGCGCCACGGGCAGCTCTCAGACACAGTGCTTCTGCTTCTTGAAGTTCAAGTTCCACCACATCGGTCATATCAGACCTCAAGCCCCGCCTTGCGCCCTTCGTGAAATGCGTAAGGCGCCTGCCGGGGTGCAGCGCAATCACCGATCTGCAACACTTTTACCCCGAGCCCCATCAGGCCCGGCATCAACCAGTCGGCCGGTGCATTCGTGGTGGCCGTAACCAAGGTGTCGGCCTTGATGAGGCGTTCTTCACCGGTGTTGTGGTCGATGATCGTTGCGCCATCTCCGTGCCATTCGACAATGCTGGCTTCCAATATCCACTCGACGCCGAGCATACGGATTGCCCGGCGCATGGGAACATCCGCCGCAGTCCTTTGCAGTTCCTTTCCGACGAAGGGATCCGGGGTGAGTATCGTCACCTGGTGGCCATCCTCAGCGAGCTTCCACGCTGTCCCGCAACCACGCCAACCACCACCTTCATCGAGAACCAGGACCACGTGGCCGGGTCTTGCCTGGCGGGCCATCACCGCTTCGACCGAAAACACGTTGCCTTTTTCGATGCCCGGCATTGTTTCTATACCCGGCAAGGCCTTCTGGAAGCCGGTTTCAGGGGAATAGGAGCCCGTGGCTGCAATGACGGTGTCAAAATCCTCGGGATCGATGTCTTCTGCTTCGACATAGGTGTTGAGGCGGACCTCGACACCGAGCCTTTCCAACTGTCGTTCATACCAGGCGACAAGATCGAGGATTTGGGCGCGCCGCGGCTGCATGCCGGCGAGCTGGAAATTGCCGCCGAGATGGTTGCTCGCCTCGGTGAGGACAACACTGTGCCCGCGTTCGGCGGCAACGCGCGCTGCCTCCAGTCCGGCCGGACCCCCGCCGATCACCAGTACCCGTTTTGTGTCCTTGCTCTTCGTGAACCTGTCGCCGCCCCATTCGGCCTCACGTCCGACAGAAGGGTTGATCAGACAACTGATCCAGTAATCTCTTGACCTGCGTCCCCAGCACATCTGGTTGCATGAAATGCAGCCGCGAATGTCTTCCGGCCGATCGTCTTCGGCCTTTGCCGCCAGATGCGGGTCGGCAATCTGTCCACGCACGATCGAAACGAGATCAGCTGCACCTTCGCTCAGGACCGATTCTGCATTTTCCGGCGTACGGATATGGCTTTCGGCAATCACGACCGCATTCTTGACGACCCCCTTCAATGCCGATGCGAGATCGGCACCGAGCTTTTCCGGATAGAGAAAGGTCGGCATCAGCTTGTAGAAGTCGAGATAGCCGCCCGAGCCACAGGTAACGTAGTCGATGAGGCCCTGATCGTCGTGCAGCTTGATGATCTCGGCAAGGTCTTCACGCTGAAGCGCAACCTTCACGTCAGGCTCGTCGCTGACCGCAAGGCCGATGATGAAGTCGTTTCCGCAGACGTTTCTGATCCGCGTCAGAATTTCGCGTGACATGCGGGTGCGGTTCTCAAGTGACCCGCCCCATTCATCCTCGCGTCGATTGCACCATGGTGTCCAGAACTGATCCACCATGCCAAGATAGGCGGCCCAGACCTCGACCCCATCAAATCCTGCATCACGACATCGGCGTGCGGCTTCAACAAAGCCGTCGATCGTTTCGGCGATTTCGGCTTCGTTCATCGGATGGGAGCCGTCGCTGTCATGATAACTCGGCCCACCGGACGGCGACCAGTGTGGATGGAAGGAATTGTCGGAATCGCCGTGGGCCCCAACATGGTAGAGCTGCTGGATTGCAACGGTGCCATGGCGCTTGATAGCCTCGACCACTTTCCTGAAATGCGGAATGACGGCGTCATCGCCATGACGGAAATTGCCCCGGGTCAGGACGGCTGCTGCATGAACGGGCATCGGTTCCACGACGATCATGGCAGCACCACCGATGGCACGCTCCTCATAATAGGCCACGTGACGTTCACCCGGCAGACCCTCGACCGCCATGTTGGCGGTGTGAGCGCCGAAGACGATCCTGTTCTTCAAGGTGTGCGAGCGCAGTGCGAGAGGCGAAAAAAGGCGTGGAAATTTTTTCGACATCACGGTTCCCCATGGATGTGGGTCTGTCTGGACAGGAGGGAAAGTCGGCCGGTACCCGGACCGGCCAGCCTTCATGTCGCCTGGTTGCTGGCCCCGTCGGTGCTGACCATTGCCGCAGCCAACTGGCGGAATGTGACCGTTCCAACCAGTTGGTCGGAGGCGTCGACAACGTTGATGTCTTCCTCCGGTGCACCTGAAAGGTTGCGCAAGGCTTCCTCTATGGTCATGTCCGCGGGAATGGAGGGGGAACCATTTACCGTAGCATTGCCATTCGGTTTCATCACTGCGCTGACATGGATCACACGACCGCGGTTTACCTCCTTGACGAAATTGGCAACATAGTCGTCGGCAGGCCGCAGCACGATATCCTGGCTGGAGCCTTGCTGTATGACTTCGCCATCACGCAGGATCGCGATCTGGTCGCCGAGCCGAAGTGCCTCGTCAAGGTCGTGTGTGATGAAGACGATGGTCTTCCTGATTTCGTTTTGAATATCGAGAAGAACCGTCTGCATGTCGGTTCGAATGAGGGGGTCGAGGGCCGAAAATGCCTCATCCATCAAAAGCACCGGTGCATCGTTTGCAAGCGCTCTTGCAAGCCCCACGCGCTGCTGCATGCCGCCGGAGAGCTGGTTGGGGTATTTCCGCTCGAAACCGTCAAGGCCGACGCGATTGAGCCAGCGCATTGCCGTCTCGACGGCTTCTGTCCGCCTGGTCCCCTGAAGTTCAAGGCCGAAGACTGTATTGTCCAGCACCGTCCTATGCGGCAGAAGGGCGAACTTCTGGAAGACCATGGCCGTCTGATGTCGCCGGAACTCGCGCAGGTCTGTTGTCGACATCTTCACGACATCGACACCGTCGACAAGGACTTCGCCGGCAGTCGGGTCGATCAGCCGGTTGATATGGCGGATGAGCGTCGACTTTCCTGACCCGGAGAGCCCCATGATGACCTGGATCGAGCCCGACGGCATTTCGATGTTGATGTCGCGCAGGCCGAGCACATGGCCATGCCTTTCGTTCAGCTCGGCCTTGGTGAGGCCGTTCTGAACGGTTTCGATGTGAGCCTGGGCGTTTGGTCCGAAGATCTTGTAGAGATGGCGGATCGTTATGCCGCCGAAAACATGGTCAGCCATGGACAGTCTCCCGGTATTTCTGGAGACGCTGGCCATAGGCCTGGCTGATACGGTCGAACATGACGGCAATGCCGACAATGGCGAGGCCATTGAAGACGCCGAGGGTGAAATACTGGTTGGCAATGGCCTTCAGAACCGGTTGCCCGAGGCCCTGCACGCCAATCATCGATGCGATGACGACCATGGCGAGGGCCATCATGATGGTCTGATTGATGCCGGCCATGATGGTGGGAAGGGCAAGCGGCAACTGCACCTTCAGGAGCTTTTGGCGACCATTCGCTCCAAAGGCGTCGGCAGCCTCCAGGACGTCCCTGTCGACGAGGCGGATACCCAGATTTGTCAACCGGATCATGGGTGGAATGGCATAGACGACGACGGCAATCAGTCCCGGAACCTTGCCAATGCCAAGCAGCATGACGACGGGAATAAGATAGACGAAGCTCGGCATCGTTTGCATGACATCGAGGATCGGGTTGATGATGCGCTGGAGCCAGTCGGACCGGGCCATGAAAATGCCGATCGGAATGCCGATGGCAATGGAAAGCACGGTACAGACAAAGATCATCGAGACTGTCCGCATGGTGTCTTCCCACATGTCGAAATAGCCGATGAGAAGCAATGTCACGAGACAGCCGAGGACAATGCGAAAGCTGCGGGTCGCAAAATAGGCGATGACGAGAATGAGCAGCGTGATGATGGGCCACGGTGTATCGAGCATGAAACGCTCCGAGGCGATCAGGAAGTGCTGGAGGGGTGTGAAGAAACCCTCGATCATGTCGCCATAACTGCGGGTGAAGCTGCGAAATCCCCCATCAATGGCTTTCTTGACGTCGCGCAAAAGAGCGTCGTCCATATGCGGGAATGTGTAAAACCAATCCATCCTGATCCCCATCCGGAAATAAGCCGATCAATTATTGTTCTTTTATCGGCGAGTAAGTGCGATGTGCCTGTCGCACATCGCACCGGTAGAAGGTGGCGCTCGTTAGAGCGCGGCCTCGATCTTGGTGGCTGCGTCCGCCGAAACCCACGCTTTCCATACGTCCGGGTTTTCCTGGAGGAAGTATTTGGCACCATCGTCGCCTGTTGCCTGATTGTCCGTCATCCAGGCCATCAGCTTGTTGATCGCGTCATTGGCAAGCATGCGCTTGTCGAAGTAGTCGATGACTTCGGGGTCGACGCGTTCGGAAAATGACTTGGCAACCAGCGTGACGATCGTGTCGATCGGCCAGGCGTTCGGCTTCGGATCAGGGCATTCCGCGACAGTGTTGCAGCGCTTCCATTCGGCTTCGTCATGTTCTGCGCCATAGTCGAGCTTGACCATGTCGTATTTGCCGAGCAATGCCGTCGGCGCCCAGTAATACCCGGCCCAGCCTTCCTGGCGCTCATAGGCTTTTGCAATCGAGCCGTCGAGACCGGCAGCCGAGCCAGTGTCGACGAGCCTCCAGCCCTTAGCTTCCGCATCATAGGCCTTGAAGAACTGTGCGGTGACGACGGTACCGCCCCATCCTTGCGGGCCGTTATAGATTGCACCCTTGCTCGGATCTTCCGGATCCGGGATCAGGTCGGGGTGTTCCAGAAGATCTGGGATCGACTTGATCTCGGGATGAGCATCGGCAAAGTACTTGGGCACCCACCAGCCCTGGACGCCACCGTCCTCGAAAGGCTTGCCAACCTGGATGATGCGACCTTCGTCGGTCCCTCTCTTGACGACCTCAGGCAAAAGGTCGACCCAGGCTTCCGGCGCGACGTCCGGCTCTCCTTTTTCGGCCATCGACGTGATCGTCGGTACGGTATCACCGACCATGACGTCGACGTTGCAGCCATATCCTTCTGTCAGGATGAGCTTGTCGATGCTGGACAGGACTTCAGCGCTCTGCCAGTTCATGCTGGCGAGTGTGACGTGTCCGCATTCGGCCGCATTGGCCATTGAGGTCCCCGCGACCGCGCCCAGAATGAGACATGTTGATGCAAGCAGACTTTTCATTTTAGTTCCCTCTTTTTGCGGCTTTGTGACTTCGAACGGGGTGCCGCAAGCCCGTTCGCAACGACAGCTAGGTGGTTTCTCCCATCTCGACCGATTTTTCGAAGGCTGCGGTCAGACCCTTTGCAACCGCCTCGCTGAAACCTGCCGTGACCATGGTTTCGATTGCAGCGGCTGTCGTGCCTTGATAGTTGCGGAAGGTTTGCACAGTGTCAAAGGGGCATTCGTCACGCAGTTCCAGAAGACTGCCTGCGCCGACAAGGACGGTATTGACGGCCCGACGGGCCACATTGCGATCAAGGCCCTTTGCGAGCGCGTGCGTCATCATTGCCTGGGCAAGCAATGCCGGAAAGGCCGGCCCCGAACCGGTAAGTCCCGTGAAATAGTCGATTTCGGATTCCGTTGGGACTTCGTCCTGCTGGCCACAGGCATCAAATATCGCGCGCACAAGTGCGCGCTCTTCGTCATCGACTTCGGCGGTCGCTGTCCACGGCGTATAGGATTTGCAGACTTCTGCTGCACCATTTGGCAATGACCGCACGGCACGTTGTGTCCGGTGATGTCTGCACAGGTCAAAAAGACGGATGCCGGCCATGACGGAGATGACGAGCTTGCCCTTTGCGTCTACACAAAGGGGTGGCCAGTCCTCGGGGCGAATGGATACGATGATGATATCCGAACAATCGGCAAGGGCCTGGTTATCCGTGGTCCAGAAGGCAGAGCCGAAACGGTCCGGCTTTTTGCTGCGATAGGAAAGTGCCAGATTTTCAGGGGGCGTGATGCCGGCTTTCAAGATTGCGGCGGCTATTGCCCCACCCAGCCAGCCAGCGCCACCAATCACGCCAATCCTTGTTGCCCTGGCTGGTTCCATCCTGCCTTACTCCGGTCTGTATCCATGTCGTGCGAAAAAGCGGTCGAGTTCCCGTTTCTGGGGTATCTGACCAGTATAGATTGCGATGTATTCCGGGATGCGCTTCATGCGCAGCGCCAGATTTTCATTCGCTTGCATCGAGATATATCCGATCTGCACCAGATAGGTTGTTCGCGCGCGCACGTCGGCGGGGCCTTCTTCACAGCCGAAACGTCTGAACATGCGGCTGAGTGCCTTGATCCGGACCTGATCGGCATGTTGCACCTCGGCCAGGATCTCCGGTGACTGCAGCGCCCAGCTGCGTACGGCAAATTCAAACTGGGAATCGAACAGGTCCTTGTTTACCCAGCAATCGAAAACATTCAGCATCGCTTCTGCAAGCGATTCCGCATAGGCCTCGGACTGCTTGATCAGATTGCCGGTGTTCTTTTCCCTCCAGCGCGCGATCAGCGTGCTCAACAATTCCTCCCGGTCCTTGAAGAACCAGTAGAAACTTGTTCGCGACAGATTGAGCCGTTTGGCAAGCGGCAGGATCTTTACGGATTCCACCCCGGATTCGAGCAGGGAGCTGTAGGCTGCCTCCAGCCATCCCTCCTGTGAGCCTCGCCAGCCGCTGTCGCTCGTTACCTGTTTCATGGTTTGTCTCCTAGCAAATTCCGCCTGTCGTTTCAATAGAAATGTACATAAGTGTCGGCCACGTGATCGCTGTTGTTATTAATCTTGACAGTCCTGTACATATTGATGCAAACTGATGCCGAAGTCCCATAGATCGGAGCCCGACGCATGTCGAATGATCCTCTGCTTCAACCCTTCCAGCTGAAACATCTGACGCTGCGAAACCGCATTCTGATCACTTCACATGAGCCTGCCTATCCAGAGGATGGCATGCCGAAAGGCCGCTACCGAAACTATACGGTGGAACGGGCGAGGGGCGGGGTGGCCCTGACCATGACGGCAGGATCTGCCGCCGTCTCGAAAGACAGCCCGCCGGTCTTCAACAATCTGCTTGCCTACAAGGACGAGATCGTCCCGTGGATACGCGACATGACGGATGCCGTTCACGAAGAAGGTGCAGCCATCATGATCCAGCTCACGCATCTTGGCCGACGCACGCGCTGGGACAAGGGTGACTGGCTGCCCGTCGTTGCTCCCTCCCACCATCGTGAAGCTGCGCACCGTGCCTTCCCGAAGAAACTGGAAGAGTGGGATATCGAGCGTATCATCAAGGATTTTGCCGATGCCGCCGAGCGCATGAAGGCGGGAGGGATGGATGGCATCGAGCTGGAGGCCTATGGTCATCTCATCGATCAGTTTACCTCGCCGCTGACGAACGAACTGGACGATCCCTATGGCGGTTCCCTCGACAATCGCATGCGCTTCTGTCTCGATGTCTTCAGGGCAATCCGCGAGCGGGTGGGAAATGAATTCATCCTTGGGGTGCGATACACGGCCGATGAATGTCTTCCCGGCGGGACCGGAAAGGCCGAAGGCCTGGAAATCTCCCGTCGGCTCAAGGATAGCGGCCTCATTGACTATCTGAACGTCATTCGTGGCCATATCGACACTGATCCCGGGCTGACGGACGTTATTCCCATCCAGGGCATGGCGAGCGCCCCCCACCTCGACTTTGCAGGCGACGTGCGCGCCGCGACAAGGTTTCCGACCTTCCATGCGGCAAAAATTCAAGATGTCGCAACTGCCCGCCACGCCATCGCCACCGGCAAGGTCGACATGATCGGCATGACGCGCGCGCACATGACCGATCCGCATATCGTGCGCAAGATTATCGAAAAACGCGAGGATGACATCCGTCCCTGCGTCGGTGCAAACTACTGTCTCGACCGCATCTATCAGGGTGGTCTCGCTTTTTGTATTCACAACGCCGCGACAGGTCGCGAGGAAACCATGCCTCACATCCTGGATAAGGCGGAAAACCCAAGGAAGGTCGTGATCGTCGGCGCGGGGCCGGCCGGCCTGGAGGCGGCTCGTGTCTGTGCCGAGCGAGGCCATTCCGTCGTGGTCTTCGAAGCCGCCAACGATCCCGGCGGCCAGATTCGTCTGACCGCGCAAAGCGAACGCCGGCGGGAAATGATCGGGATCATCGACTGGCGCATGAGGCAATGCGAGAAATTCGGCGTCACCTTCCACTTCAATACTTGGGCGGAAGTCGATACGATCATGGACGAAAATCCCGATGTGGTCATCATAGCAACGGGTGGGTTGCCGCATACTGAAGTCCTGAGCGAAGGCAATGAGCTTGTCGTTTCGTCCTGGGACATCATTTCCGGAGATGTCAAACCGGGCACGAATGTCCTGGTCTTCGACGATGCTGGCGATCACGCCGGCCTGCAGGCGGCAGAAGTTCTTTCAAAGGCCGGCGCAAGGGTCGAGATCATGACGCCGGACCGTTCCTTTGCGCCCGAAGTCATGGCGATGAACCTCGTACCCTACATGCGCTCGCTACAAGAGCGTGATGTCGTCTTTACCGTGACCTATCGTCTAACATCGGCGCAGCGAAGCGGAAATCAGATCATCGCCCATGTCGGCAGTGACTATGGTGGTGTCACGAAGCAGCGCATGGTGGATCAGATCGTCGTCAATCATGGCACGATCCCGCTCGATGAACTTTATTTCGAACTGAAGCCTGGCTCAAGAAATCTGGGTGCGGTCTCCTATGACGCATTGCTGGAGGGCGAAGGCCAGGATCTTGAGCGCAATGCGAGTGGCAGCTATCAGCTCTTCCGGATCGGCGATGCGATCGCTGCCCGCAACACGCATGCCGCAATCTACGATGCGTTGCGCCTGGCCAAGACCCTGTGACCTTTTTTTAGCCGCGTCATTGGTGAGCGTCGCGCATGGTGTGGGGCACCCAGGCCTGCGGAGCAACTTCAGGTGATTGGCCGACCTGATCGTCCCATCCCGCAATCGTCGCAATGTCGCCGCTTGCAATGATAAAGGTAAAATCTCTATCTGTGCTGCGCAGTCA
>JAEWDP010000103.1 GCA_023390055.1 Pseudomonadota bacterium
GCCGCTGAAACGCGAAAATCAGCGGCTGCACCACGCCGCGAACGACCTTCGCCTATTGCATCAACGATCCGCTGGCGAAGGTCTAAAGAATAGCTGTGGGACATCGAATCACCTCCTGTCCCATAGCTCCACGAAACCCGCCCTCTAGGGAATCCCCTAAAGATTCACGAAATTTGCCCGACGCTCTAGACCAGTTCTAAAACAGACCAGTTGTTGGCTGCCGGACGCGTCACTAATAAGTCGACCATATGAGTCAACTTATTGGAGTGGTGACGAAACATGGTTTGGGCGGTAAACCTGGAACGGGCAAACTACAGGGGAAGAACCGGAAGGAGGACATTGGCTCAGATCCTTCTGGCCAGCACGATTGCAGGCACAGCCGGCCACGTCGCCGCGCAGGACACGGACGGGGAAACCGCTCTTGCGACGATCGTGGTGACGGCATCCGGATTCGAACAGAACGTCAAGGACGCGCCTGCGAGCATAACTGTCGTCACGCGTGAAGAATTGGAAAAGGGCGCGTTTCGCGACCTGACGGATGCCCTTCGGGAGGTGCAGGGGGTTGCCGTCACAGGTGTGGCAAACGAAAAGGATATCTATATCCGAGGCCTTCCCGGCACCTATACGCTCATCCTTGTCGATGGAAAGCGGCAAAACACGCGTGATGCCCGCCCTAATGGTAGTGCCGGCTTCGAGCAGAGCTTCATACCACCGGCTGCTGCAATCGAGCGTATTGAAATCGTCAGAGGACCAATGTCTTCGCTCTACGGATCGGACGCGATGGGCGGGGTGATCAATATCATCACGCGTAAAGTATCCGATGTTTGGTCCGGCAGTGTCACGACAGAAGCCACGCTGCAAAAACGAAGCAGATTTGGTAACAGCGGCCAGGTTTCCTTCTATGCCAACGGGCCAATCCTGAAGGACGTCCTGGGCCTCCAGGTATGGGGACGCGGCTACAGGCGAGGAGAAGATGATCTTCTCAGCGGCATCACCGGCGCGAAGGAAGGAGACCTTACCGGCCGGCTGACGCTGACGCCGAACGAGGACCACGACATCTATCTCCAGGGCGGGATCAGCCGTATCGAGCGGTACGCGACACCCGACAACACGCTGGAAGCAGGTGACGACGCAACGGAGCGTCACCACAATCGCGATCACTGGTCTCTTTCCCACACCGGACGTTGGGGCCCAACCACCTCTGAATTCTCCATTCAGCAGGAGTGGGGCCAACGCATCTCCAACAATTTCGATCCTGCAACGGGCAGGTATGTGCGCAATCCGCGCGCACCGGAAATCCGCAACACGGTCATCGACGGCAAGTTCACCACTCCATTCGATTTCCTCGGTGAGCATACGACGGTCACCGGCGGGCAGTTCCTGGAGGCTCGCCTGTCAGACCAGAACCCCGGACGTCGCACTGGTCTCACAGAGACTTTCAGTGTCGAGCAATGGGCGCTTTTCGCGGAAGATGAATGGCGTCTGACCGACGATTTTGCGTTGACGACAGGCGTGCGTCTCAATCACCATGAGGTCTATGGCGAAAATATCACGCCGCGGATCTACGGTGTCTGGAACGCCACAGAGGACCTGACGATCAAGGGCGGCGTCTCCACCGGCTTTCGCGCACCAGACATTCGGCAGATCGCTCCCGGATACGCAATGACGACCGGCGGCGGCGGCTGCTCCTATGGCCCGACCGGTACCTGCGGGGTCATCATCGGCGATCCCGATCTCAAGGCAGAAACCAGTACGAGCTACGAACTGGGTGCTGTTTGGGAGCATGGGGACCTCGTCCTTGGCGGTACCTATTTCTACACCGACTTCAAGGACAAGATCAGTAACGCGCTGGTCCTCGACGGCAATGGTGTAGCGGTGCGCTGGCCAGAGGATCCGAACTATCGGCTCTGGTACAGCTATAACATTGATGATGCAGTCATTCAGGGCGTAGAGCTTACGGCGACGTGGTACGCAACGCCGGACCTGACCTTGCGCGGCAGCTACACCTATACGCATTCGGAACAGAGGACGGGCGATTTTGCCGGCTTTCCACTCGCGCGCACACCGGAGCACATGGCGAATGTCCGGCTCGATTGGGTAACCCCCGTGGAAGGCCTGGAAGCCTGGGTGTCCGGCAATTACCACGGCGAAGAAATAGCTGCAGGGGCACGTATCGGCACAAATGGCGATCCGGTGACGATCAACGGCAAGCCTGGACGAAGATACGATGGATACGCCACATTCGATATCGGTGCCAAATACGATATAGGGGAGGGCTTCACGATGAATGCCGCCGTCTATAACGTCTTCGACAAGGAGATCGAGCAAACGGACTTCAACACCCTCGTGGAGGGCCGGCGGTTCTGGCTGAGCCTTACCAAGACCTTCTAGGTCGGTTGGCAGGCCCGGCACGGTCCTGAGGCTGGACGTTGTGACGGCATCAACGAAGATGAAAGCTCTGCCGCACGTGGCTGCGGCAGAGCTTGTGTATTTGGGCATTGCTGCCGGCAGACGTGATCAGCTGTGCGACCATTCGACTTGCAGGTCTTCACGGAAAGCGAAACGAACAAGGTGTCGCACCACGACGTCTTCAAGTTGCGGCAATTGTTCCGCCGCTTCCGCTTCCACGCGTATCGACAGGGTCGCTCCTTCCGCACGAAGATGGCACTCTCCCGTCATCAGGCTGATATGACCGTTCTTCTCATCAAAGGTGACGGGGCGCTTGTGGGCGAAATGCTTGCACAAATGCTGCAGATATTTGCTCGCATGCTCGGTTGGGATCGCAGCCCTGCTCGTTGCACGGATCTTTCGTTCGGTCATGATATCATCTTCTTCTGTTGAGCCTGTTTATGAAGTAGAAATCCGTTACGAACCGACGCTATCACTTGTAGTAGACCGCGATACGATCGCCGTCGAGTTCCTGGACGTCGAACGGGCAGCCATAGGTCTGCTCCAATGTGTCGGGGCGAATGATGTCGCGCGGCGATCCCTGCAGGAAAAGCTTTCCGTCACGCATGACAATGATGTGGTTGGAATAGCACGAGGCGAAGTTGACGTCATGGAGAACCACGACCACGGTCTTGCCGAAGTCGCGTGCAGCGTTTCCAAGAAGTTTCATCATCCCGACGGCATGCCGGATATCGAGATTGTTCAAAGGCTCGTCGAACAGCATGTAGTCAGTGTCCTGACAAAGCACCATGGCCACGAAGGCGCGCTGTCGTTGTCCGCCGGACAGTTCGTCGAGGAAGCGGTCGCCCAGACCCTCCAGCCCAAGATAACCTAATGCGCGGGCGATGTGCTCCTGATCGTCAGCAGTCATCCGGCCCTTGCTGTAGGGGTAGCGTCCGAAAGCCACAAGATCGCGAACAGTCAACCGTGCCGACATGTGATTGTCCTGGCGCAGGATCGAGAGCCGGCGCGCCAGAATTTCTCCCGAGGTGCGTGCAACATCCATTCCGTCCACCAGCACGGTGCCTTCGTCGCTCGGGATCAGCCGGGCGATCATCGAAAGCAATGTGGATTTGCCGGCTCCGTTGGGACCGATGATGGAGGTGATGCCGCCCTTGGGCAGTCGTGCGGTTATGTGGTCGACAACCGTTTCACTGCCATAGGCTTTTGTAACATTGGTAATTTCGATCATCGGGCATGGCCCCTGAGAAGATAGAAGATGAAAAACAGTCCGCCGGCAAATTCAATGACGATGGAAAGCGCGGTGTCGAAGGCGAAGACGCGCTCGAGGATCGTCTGACCGCCGACGAGACAGGTGATGGCAATCAGGATTGCAGCCGGCAGCACATAGCGATGTTTTCCGGTTGGCATCACGATGTAGGCAAGGTTTGCGACCAGGAGGCCGAAGAAGGTAACCGGGCCAACCAGGGCGGCCGAAACCGTCACGAGTACGGTCACAAGTGCGAGCACGATCATGGTGATCCGTCGATGGTCCAGGCCGAGCGAGATTGCCGTCTCGCGCCCCAGCGACATGACGTCGAAGGTATTGAAGATGCGCAGGCCGATCAGGCTGACGGCCGTAACCAGGAGCGAAGAGATGAGCAGGAGATTTGCATCGACGCCGTTGAAGCTCGCAAACAGGCGATCTTGAAGAACGACGAACTCATTCGGATCGATCAGGCGCTGAAGGAAGCCGGACAGGCTGCGAAACAAGGTGCCGAACACGACGCCAATGAGAAGAAGCAGGTGAATATCCCTGGCTGCGCCGGAAAACAGAAAGCGGTAGAGCGCCAGGGAAAAAGCCAGCATCGTGCCAACCTCGATTGCGAACATAAGGCGCGGATCGATGGCGGAGGTCGCGGCAGCGCCGAGAAAGAAGACGAACACGGTCTGCAGCAGCATGTAGAGCCAGTCGAAGCCCATGATCGCCGGCGTCAGGATGCGATTGTTGGTGATCGTCTGGAATAGGACTGTCGAAACAGCAATGGAATAGGCAACCAGAACCAAGGCGAAGAGCTTTGTGGCTCGGAAGGGCAGGACGAAGCTCCAGTTGCCCCTTGCGCCAATCGTCATGAACGCGACGGTGGCCAAAACCGCAAACACCGCGATGACCAGGAGCGTGAGGGTTGCCGATCGGTTCATCTCATGTCGCACGGTATCGCCTCCGCAACAGCATGTTGAGGAAGAAGATACTTCCGATGATCCCAAGCATGGAGCCGACGGGAATTTCGTAGGGAGCATTTACGATGCGTCCGACCGTGTCGCACAAGACGACGAGCGCGGCGCCGCTCAAGGCGATCCATGGCAGCGTATGGCGGAGGCGGTCGCCCATGGCCATGCTGACTAGGTTGGGAACGATCAGTCCGATGAACGGCAAGATCCCGGCGGTTACCACCACGGAGGCCGTCACCATGGAAACGATCACGAGCCCGAGCGCGACGACCTTGCGGTAGTTCAGCCCTAGATTGGTCGAAAAATCCTCGCCCATGCCGGCCACAGTGAAGCGGTCCGCTGCGATATAGGCCGCAATCGTAAGTGTCAGCGCAATCCAAAGGACTTCGTAGCGCCCCCGAAGGACTGCCGAGAAATCCCCGCTGGTCCATGCACCCATGGCCTGCATGAGGTCGTAGCGATAGGCAAAGAAGGTCGTGCAGGCATTGATGACACCGCCGAGCATCAGGCCCACGAGTGGCACCAACACGGGTGACCGCAGCGGCACACGCCGCAGGATGCAGAGGAAGACCGACGTGCCGGCCAATGCGAAGAGGGAAGCAACCAGCATCTTCGTCATAAGGGCAAGCTGCGGTGCAAGAAGAAGCACGGCCAGCATGCCAAGGCTTGCCGATTCCACCGTGCCAGCGGTCGAGGGCTCGACGAAGCGATTGCGGGAAAGCATCTGCATGATCGTCCCGGCAACGGCCATCCCGGCGCCTGCCAGGATCAGCGCCACGGTTCGCGGCACGCGGCTTCCAGCCAGCACCATCCGCATCTTCTCGTCACTGTCGCCGCTGAGCAGAGCAAGAAGGGATACGTCGCTGACGCCGACAAACAAGCTTGCAGCTGCGATTACGGCGGTAGCCAGCAGGGCAAGTAGAAAGAACTTCACGAGGTCACCATAAAAACGCATAGCGGCAGCAACCGATCAACCGGTTGCTGCCGTCAATGTTTGCTTCTGTCCGGCTAGTGGGCGTCGAAGGCTTTGGTCAGCTGATCGACCGTATTCTGCATTGCTGTCAGGCCACCACCAATCAGGTACCAGGCAGTGGAATCGAGGTAGACGACCTGCTTTTCTTTCCATGCCGTCGTCTGAGCCACGATTTCATTATCAAGAAACGCCGCGGCAGCCTGTCCCTCGCGTCCGATCGCAGCGTCGCGATCGATGACAAAGAGCCATTCCGGGTTCCGTTCAAGAATGTACTCGAAGGAAATCGGCTGGCCGTGCTGGCCGACCTTGATGTTTTCATCCGTCTGTTTGATGCCGTAATCGGTGAAGAGGAACCCGAAGCGGGATCCGGCGCCATAGGTGCTCATCTTGCCGCCTGTCGTAAGGATGAGCAGTCCCTTGCCGGCTGGCAAAGCCTTATCCTTGAGAGCGGAGACAGATGCGTCGAGCTTCTGGAGCGCGGCATCGGCTTCAGCCTGCTTGCCAAAGATTTCTGCGAGCGTCTCGATGTTCGTTTTTGCGCTCTCCACGAACTTGGTGGGGTCGGTCGTCATGTCAATCGTGGGAGCGATCCTCGACAGATCCTCGAACTTCGCCGAAGAGCGGCCGCCAACGATGATAAGATCGGGTTGCGCCGCACTGACGGCTTCGTAGTCAGGTTCGAAAAGTGATCCGATGTTCAAGATGTCGCTGCCGGAATATTTCGATAGATAGTCCGGTTTGGCACCGGAAGGCACGCCATCCACTTCCACGCCAAGCGTATGGAGAGTATCGAGGCTGGCCATGTCGAAGACGAGTACAGTCTCCGGCATCGAGGGAAGCGTCGTTTCACCCTTGCTGTGCTTCACAACAATCTCTGCGGCTACAGCCGATGAAATTGCCTGGGACGTAAAGACAATACCAGCAACGGCAAGAGCTAGACTGAGGGTTCGGTTGAATGGGAACATTTTCGTCTCCGCGCCT
Source organism: Pseudomonadota bacterium (assembly GCA_023390055.1). Taxonomy (GTDB): domain Bacteria; phylum Pseudomonadota; class Alphaproteobacteria; order Rhizobiales; family Rhizobiaceae; genus Neorhizobium. The sequence continues at coordinate 6,575 of JAEWDP010000103.1, forward strand.
GGCCGGGCATTCAAGGCCAAGATAAGTTGAGTTATTAAGGCCAGTTATCGATCCGAGGCATGTAGCGTCAAATCATCTTTTCTTTATCCATTCCAATTTGCGGAAAGCGCAAATTGGTTCCAGCCAGTAGCGAAGGAAAACGTTGAGCATATAAGAAGCTTGTGATACGCGCGGACAAAGAGGCCTGACATGTTGCGCAACCGTTGTCGAGGTTCACCTCTTGCCGGTGCAAGACATGATGAAACGGAATGGCAAAAATTAGCGGACCTCCACAAATCAGCAGACCTCCACAGATTGGGAAGATGAAGCTCCTTCTTGCGCTGGATGCGCTTTTAAGAGAGGGGAGCGTCACGGGCGCCGCAACCAGTCTTGACCTGCAGGTCTCTTCCGTCAGCCGAATGCTTGGAGAGCTTCGCGATCTCTATGGTGATCCCATCTTTATACGGACAGGTCGTGGTCTGCGGCCAACCCCGTTCGCCGAATCGCTGAGGCTGCGGGTGCGCGCACTGGCGGAGGATGCGGAGGTTCTGCTCAGGGGCGGGGAGTTGGCGGAGAACGGAGATTTGGTCCAAGCTTCGCTCGCACAGTCCACGGACGGCTGGCAGACGCGATCAAAGGTTGTGCCGTTGCCACTTGCGGTCACCCGTGGCAATCACCTTGAAGCGGCGCCGACCCCTTTGGGAATCGCACGGCGGATCGCTGCAATCGGAGACAATGAAGAGCCTCAGCGCCGCTTGGCAAAATACATAGCCCTGACGTCTCCCGGGCCGGGGCGAAGTCGCCCGCTTGAAACCGAAGAAGCAAGAGATGCCCTTTCCCTCATCTTGCGCGGAGAGGCAGATCCAATGCAGATCGGCGCATTGTTGATGACCCTGCAGTATCGTGGTCCGACCGCGCTGGAACTCGCCGGTTTTGTCCAGGCCGTGCGGGAAGCTGCAGCGTCCGCCGTTGGGCAAGGGTTGCGGCCTGATCTTGATTGGCCGGTTTATGTCTCGCCGCGATGGAAGAGGCCGCCGTGGTTTCTGCATGCGGCAAGGCTCGTTGCCGCCGCCGGCTACCGTGTCGTCATGCACGGGTACTTCGGTAACGGCGCCGATAGCGGCAAGCTGGAGGAAGCCGCAGAACGGGCTGGGATCCCGGTGTGCCTGACATCCTTTGAGGTATCTGCGGCTGTGGAGGCTCATAATATCGCCTATGTACCCCTCGCGGTCTTTGCACCCCAGGCGCAAGAATTACTCAATCTGCACCCGCTTTTCGAGACACGTACGCCGCTTCACAACGTCGTGCCACTCATCAATCCGTTCGGGGCCCCAGCCACGTTGACGGGGTCGTCTGGTGGAGCGTCCAGGATGATTTATCGAGACGTGGTGAAGCTATTGGGGATGGAGCATGTGACGATGGTCAGTACCGTTCGCAGCTTCGCCCAGATCAATCCGACGCGGGTGACAACACTGGTGCGGATGTTCAATGAACAGGAAATCAGCGAGCGCCTGCCGGTACGTTCCGGCTTTACGGGAAGTGGACTGCCGAGCAGCGGCTATAATCAGAAGGAATACTGGGAAGCGGTCTGGTCGGGCGCGGCCCGTGATGACCTTGCAGAGGCATCCATCATTTCCACGGCGGCGACAGCGCTGCTCGCTGTCTCACGTGATCCGGACAGCAGGTTTGAAGCCTGCCTGGAGCAGGCAACAGGCTATTGGCACAGACGAAAGCGTTAGATGAAGCTCAAAGATCCAGATAGATCTGCTCCTTCATTGTGGGTCGCCAAATAAAGCTAGATTCATGCTTGGCCTGGACAGTGCTTCGACAGCATGGTCGCCAAAAGCACGGTTCGCGGTAGATCCATTGCCACGATCAGGGCTGTTTCTCGAAGAAGAAGCCGCGTTTTTGCCGGCATGATCTTTATCTGAAATCATGGGAAGAAGGTGTCGTCTTCCGCGGGCGAACTTGTCGATCGCAGCCGACCTGAGCCACTGTGATCGGTTGAAAGATGGATACTGGCTGCCGGGTAGAAGGCGCGGTTGTGCTTCCGCCGCCCAATCTCTTTACTGCAGCTTGAACCGCGATTGCAACCTCGAGAAAGGCCTGATTGCGGTCAACGGCCTGCGTGATGGGTCGTCCGTCCGGCGGTGTCGCGTTCAACTCGCCGAAGGGCGCGCCGTGCCACTGATAAGCGCGTCGTATGACCGGAATGACGATCGCTTCACCACGTTCGTGCCGTTCCATGGCGACGGTCATTTCGCGGTCGTAGCAGTAGTCGGAATTGATGAAATCAGGACTTATGAGAAGGAGGATGATGTCAGCCGAAACCAGGTTCTCACTGATCGCCTTGTCGATCTCCTCGCCAGCTCCGATTCGGCGGACGTTCCAAGTCTCGATCACACCCTGTCGGCGAAGGATGGACAACTGCTTCTCGAGCTGATCGCGGAGAGCTTCGTCCGCATGCGAATAAGAAAGAATACGCTGGCCACACTGTACTCCAGATAGCGGACGAACTACTCCGATGAGATCAGAGGATAGTTTCTTCTGCTTCTGACCGTCCTGAATGCATGGGTGACGGTCATGATATTCGGGTTTTAGGACGGCTGGTTTTTGAACTTGGATAGCCTCCCCAGTGAGGCTTACTCAAGCTGGGGAGGCAGTTTGGTTAGTTAAGTGTGTGCCTGGGCAAGATCACTGTGCGCGTTACACCAGTGGCTCCCTCGCCGCGGACCTGCGTGATCAGCTGCAACCACTCGTGGAGCCGCATGTGTCGCATTTTTCACAAGTGCCATTCCGCACCATCGTGAAATTCTGGCACTCGGAGCACATGTTGCCAGTATAACCCTGGGCCATTGAACGTAGGCGACGTTCATTCTCCACCTTCTTTGCCTCTGTCTTGGCACTGGCAGCATCAGCAGCCGCCTTGTCTGAGAACAAGGCAGTGGAATTCTGCTGAGCTTGAGATGGCGCGTCGTCCTGGGTCTCAATTGCGATCTCTTCAGCCAGTTCCTTGGCGCGCTCCTCATAGTCCCGTTTGAAAGCAACGATCTCAGACGTGGAAATAGCCGTGACAGGTTCAAGCTTGCGAGCTGCCGATCCACCGAAGGACGTGACGTTGGCCGATCCCTTGGAAGGGGTGGCCGTCGCTGCACCCTTGGCCTCAGATCCGCCTCCTTGACCGCCCTGGATCAAGGTCGGCTTGTAGCCACGTGTCCAGCCTGTCGACAAGAGGTTTGTCTTGCCTTCTTGGATGCCCTTTCCGAGCGCCGTATTGGAAAAGTCCGACGTATCGACATGCGCAAGATCATGGCGACCGAGATACGAAACGGCGAGTTCTCGGAACACGTAGTCAGGGATTGACGTGGCATTCTTGATTGCATCGTTACCTGTGACGATGCCGGCAGGCTCGAATTTCGTGAAAGTAAATGCCTCCACAAATTCTTCCAATGGCACGCCATATTGCAGACCAAGTGATACAGCGATCGCGAAATTGTTCATCATTGCCCGGAAGGCCGCGCCTTCCTTGTGCATGTCGATGAAAATTTCGCCAAGACGGCCATCACCGAATTCGCCGGTTCGCAGATAGACCTTGTGGCCTCCGACATTGGCCTTCTGGGTGTATCCCTGACGGCGGTTCGGCAGCTTTTCACGCTCTCTGCTGACGCGATCGACGATACGCTCAACGATCTTCTCCGTGACCGTTACCGTTTGGGCAGCAACCGGCTGTTGGATCAGTTCCTCAACGGCGTCTTCTGCTTCATCATCCTCGATAAGCGAGGCATTGAGAGGCTGGCTGAGCTTTGATCCATCGCGATAGAGCGCGTTTGCCTTCAATGCAAGCTTCCATGAAAGCATGTAGGCTGCGCCGCAATCCTCGACTGTCGCCTCATTCGGCATGTTGATGGTCTTGGAAATCGCGCCCGAGATGAATGGCTGGGCCGCCGCCATCATGCGGATGTGGCTTTCGACCGAGAGATAGCGCTTTCCGATCTTGCCGCATGCATTGGCGCAATCGAAGACAGGCAGATGCTCGTCCTTCAGGAAAGGGGCACCTTCCAGGGTCATTGCGCCGCAGACATGGATGTTGGCGTCTTCAATGTCCTTTTTCGTAAAGCCGAGATATTCAAGCAGGCTGAAATTCAGGTCGGCGACTTGCTCGTCGCTGACCTTGAGCGTGTCCTTGAGGAAGTCGGCACCGAGTGTCCACTGGTTGAAGACGAACTTGATGTCAAAGGCGCTTTTCAAAGCTCCATTGAGGGCTTCGATCTTTTCGTCGGTGAACCCTTTGGCCTTCAGTGATCCGGGATTGATGCCGGGTGCCTGGTTGAGGTTCCCGTGCCCAACCGCATAGGCTTCAATCTCTGCGACCTGGCTTTCCGAATAACCGAGCGAGCGAAGCGCTTCCGGAACGGCACGGTTGATGATCTTGAAGTAACCGCCACCAGCAAGCTTCTTGAACTTAACAAGTGCAAAATCGGGTTCGATGCCGGTTGTATCGCAATCCATAACGAGACCAATCGTGCCTGTCGGCGCAATGACTGTCGTTTGAGCGTTGCGGTAGCCGTGCTTTTCGCCAAGCTCCAATGCGCGATCCCAGGCAGCCTTGGCATGGGCGACGAGGTCCTGATCGGGATTATCTGCGTGGATGAGAGCGACGGGATTTACCGACAGCGCCTCATAGTCGGCCGTTTCCCCATAGGCGGCACGGCGATGATTGCGGATGACGCGAAGCATGTTGTCGCGGTTCGGCGCAAAACCCGGAAATGGCCCGAGTTCTGAAGCCATCTCTGCCGACGTCGCATAAGCGGTGCCTGTCATGATGGCGGTAAGTGAGCCTGCAATAGCGCGGGCCTCTGTCGAATCATAGGGGATGCCCGATGACATCAGAAGGCCGCCAATGTTTGCGTAGCCGAGACCGAGTGTGCGGTATTCGTAGGAGAGTTCGGCAATCTGGCGTGATGGGAACTGTGCCATCATCACCGAAATTTCTAAAACCACGGTCCACAAGCGAACAGCATGCTCGTAGTCGCCAATATTTATACGTTTTGTCGCTGCATCCTTGAACTGCAGAAGATTGAGAGAGGCAAGATTGCAGGCCGTGTCGTCAAGAAACATGTATTCCGAGCATGGGTTCGATGCGCGGATAGGGCCGGCAGCCGGGCATGTGTGCCAATCATTCATTGTCGTGTTGAAATGCAGACCCGGGTCGGCAGACGCCCACGCAGCGTGCGAGATCTGTTCCCATAGATTGCGTGCCTTGAGTGTCTTCATCACGCGACCGTCCTTACGGGCGGTCAGGTTCCATTCGCCGTCATTTTCGACAGCGCGCAGGAAGTCGTCCTTCAGCGAGACCGAATTGTTGGAATTCTGGCCCGAAACGGTGAGATAAGCTTCCGAATCCCAGTCGGTATCATAGGTCTTGAATTCGATATCCTTGTAGCCCTGTCGGACAAACTGGATGACGCGCTTGACATAGTTTTCTGGAACCTGATTGCGCTTGGCAGCACGGATCTCCCGCTTCAATGCCGGGTTTCTGGCCGGATCAAAGCAATCGTCGCCATCACCTTCGCAGTTGACGCAGGCTTTTGCGATAGCTGTCAGATGCTGGGCAACAATCTTCGATCCGGTAACAAGAGCTGCAACCTTCTGTTCCTCGCGCACCTTCCAGTTGATGTATTCTTCAATGTCCGGATGATCGATGTCGACAACGACCATCTTTGCAGCGCGACGTGTCGTGCCTCCTGATTTGATCGCGCCCGCGGCACGGTCGCCGATCTTGAGGAAGCTCATCAATCCGGACGAGCGACCGCCACCGGAAAGCTTCTCACCTTCGCCACGCACGTAGGAAAAGTTGGAGCCGGTGCCGGAACCGTATTTGAACAGGCGCGCTTCACGCACCCAAAGATCCATGATGCCGCCTTCATTGACCAGATCATCCTCGACCGATTGAATGAAGCAGGCATGAGGTTGTGGATGTTCGTAAGCGGATTTTGACTTTGTGAGTTTGCCGGTGAAAGGGTCGACGTAGAGATGACCCTGACCGGGGCCATCTATGCCATAGGCCCAGTGCAGGCCTGTGTTGAACCATTGTGGCGAATTTGGTGCAACGCGCTGTGTTGCAAGCATGTAGGCGAGCTCATCGCGGAAGGCGAGGGCGTCTTCTTCCGATGAGAAATACTTACCCTTCCAACCCCAATAGGTCCATGTTCCGGCGAGACGGTCAAAGACCTGACGAGCATCGGTTTCCGAGCCGTACTGCTCTTCCTTCGGCAAGGCTTTCAGGGCTTCGGCATCTGGAACAGAACGCCACAGGAAGGAAGGGACATCGTTTTCCTCAACCTTCTTGAGGATCTTGGCGACACCGGCCTTGCGAAAGTATTTCTGGGCCAGAACATCGGTTGCGACCTGAGAAAACTGTGTCGGTACGTCAATGTCGGCCAGCTGGAAGACAATGGAGCCATCCGGGTTGCGAATTTCGCTCAACGCCTTGCGAAACTTTACGTCCGCATAAGGCGATTGGCCTGCCTTGGTGAAACGACGTTCGATGCGCATTGCCTTTGTCCTCGTCTGCTGGCCCGTCAGGGCACAAAAATCCGATCCGGCAGCTGTCTGTCTGAGCAGCCGGTGAAATCTAATAATCCAGGTGAATCACTACGATACTGACCTGTATATTGTGTCTATGGTTGGCTGCAACACTAAATATAGTGTTAACTGCAAGTTTTCACCAGTCCCATTACATATCTTCGGCAAGTTTCGGTCCCACGCAGAAAAGGTACCTGAGAGATCGCCCTCATGGTCGAACTTCCACTCTTCAATGCACAAAATACTCGATAGAAGACCAGCCTCGATACTTCCGGTCCAGTTGCCGCCGCAACATGGGGACAATTTCGACCGCGCTGGCAGATTCGTCAAGCCATAGATCGCCATACTTTTTTAACCACAAGATATTGTGTCGGAAGCCTGTGGAAATTGGGGATGAAAATAATCAAGGAATCTCAACTATTTGCGCGATCCGGATGAAGCTTGTGCAAACCTTGTCAAATTTTATCACCGACGAATAACCGCAAGAAATACCGCGTTGAGCCTGTAAATCAGGCAATTGCGATATGATGTTGAGTTCTAAAGGTTACACCCATCATGGATGTGGAAAACCCGCCGCAGGAATTTGCGACGGGTTTGATATTGACATGCTGACGCAGTTGGTCCTGAGGCGACAAAAACGATACCGTCAGTGTTAGTTCAGGCCTTAGGAGACTTAGCGATGGGTTCCTGGTAGGTGAAACCCATATCCCAGGGAAAGTAGATCCAGGTGTCCTGGCTGACTTCGGTGATGAAGGTGTCAACTGTCGGAACACCCTTCGGCTTGGCGTAGACGCAGGCAAAATGGGCATCCGGAAGCATTTGACGCACCTCGGATGCCGTCTTGCCCGTGTCGGTCAGGTCATCAACAACCAGCACACCTTTACCGCCATTGATTGCCAGTTCGGCCGCAATGCCTTTCAGGAGGTTCATATCACCCTGATTGACGTAGTCATGGTAGGACGCGATGCAGACCGTCTCGATCAGGCGGATGTTAAGTTCTCGCGAGATGATCGCAGCCGGAACGAGGCCGCCACGCGTGATGCATACGATTGCGCGAAATTCCTGACCCAGGCCGGCGAGGCGCCAGGCAAGGGCCCGGGCGTCGCGATGGAATTGATCCCAGGAGACGGGAAATGCTTTTTCTGGAAGAGACATGAGTGTGTTGCCATTAGCGAGAGCTTCGTAGGCTCTCGCTAATAGCGGGAAGAAGGGGCCAAATGCAAGCAGTCGGCATGCTGCGGTGTACATCTTGGTTCTGCTGTCTGGAATTTGGATCTGTCCGCTCTGTTCACTTTGCATGAACTGGAGCCATAAGAAGGAAGACAATCCGTCCTTCACGTGGCAGGGCAGATGAAAAGTCCGGATTGAAAAGGCTCAAACAAAAAGATCTGCTCACAGTCGGGTCCGATAGACCTCCGAGGAGGCTAGCGTGACATCAGTGACAATGCGGTCATTGTCTCCAACATGCTGCGCGTTACTCCACCGAACAGCATTTCCCACCAGCGAGATGTTCCATAAGCGCCCATGACAAGCAGATCGACACTGTTGTCTGAAAGTCGATTCGCTATGGCTGTTGCAGCCGTGACACCACCGCTTTCCTGTGAAGTCAGGGTAACCTTGACGCCGTGCCGGGCAAGTGCTGCCGCCAACTCGACACCCGCCATATCCTTTTCCTGGTCCGGGCGTTCGGGAGCATTGACGCAGAAGATTTCGACGCTGTCGGCCGCCTTGAGGAAAGGCAGGGCATCGAACGTGGCGCGTGCTGCTTCCCGCGAACCATTCCAGGCAACCATGACACGACGAATTTCCTGCGGCTTCTTTATGATATAGGGCACAAGGAGGACGGGGCGGCCACTGTCAAAAAGAAGGTTGTCCAGTTCGCTCCGATTGTCGATATCCGGGTTGCCCTGGCTTGCGATGATGAGGTCGGCGGTGCGTACTATTTCCAGCACGGTGGCGGCACTGTAACCGGCGGAAGAAACGAAACTTTGCCAGTCCGCGGGACGACCTTCGCGCGCCACGCGATCCTTGAAAATTCGCTCCACTTCGGAGGTTTCACGGCGGGCCGCCGCCTGGAGTGCCTCGATGGCTGCGGGATCTGGAATTTCCATGGGGGCGATCAGGGGGACCGTAGCCAGGGTTTCAGCGTGAACCCCCAAGACATAGGCGTCAAACTGTTTGGCAATGGCCAGTGCATGATCCGTAATCTCGAGAGCATGGGCAGGTTTGTCGAGAACGGCAAGAATTGTCTTGTAGGTCATGGTACCACCCTTGAGCTGATACATTGCATCACACCAGTGTTCCAAACTACCCTGTGACGTTCATTGATATTGGTCAACCTTGTTGGCAGGATTGGTCATGCGTGGGTAGTACCAGACACCGGTCGTCTCGCCGCGATGTCTGCAACCATCTTGTCGACGGCATTGGCTGCGGCCTCCAATGCGTCAGTGTCACGGGCACGCACCACGATTTCCGTTGAAAACCGTACTCCGTCATATTTCGGGTAGGAACCGATACTGGTTGCGGGATGGGCCAGTTGGATTGCTGCGAGCGGGGTACCGATGTCGCCTTCGCCGAAAGGGCATTTGATGCTGCGGGCCAACATCATGGAGCCAGTGCGCAAGAGTGGCAATATATTGTCCAGCATGGCCTGGAAGATCTGCGGCACGCCTGCCATGACGTAAACATTTTCGATGATGAAGCCTGGTGCTGTCGAGACCGGATTGGGAATATGGCGTGCCCCTTCCGGCATGCGTGCCATGCGTTGGCGCGACTGCGTGAACTCCACATCGCGTTGTGCATACATTGCGCCAAGCAACCGCATAGCCTCCGGATCGTGGATACAGGGCAATCCGAATGCCCGCGAAACGGCGTCGGCGGTTATGTCGTCATGTGTCGGCCCTATTCCGCCAGAGGTAAAGACATAGTCGTAACGCGTTCGCACGAAATTCAGTGCTTCAACGATTGCGTCTTCCTCGTCTGCGACGATGCGTACTTCCTTCAGGTCAATTCCCGCAAGGGTCAGGACGTCTGCAAGATGGCCAATATTCTTGTCCTTCGTTCGTCCTGAGAGGAGTTCATCACCTATGGCGAGCATGGCGGCTGTGACAATCGATGCGTGCGACATGAGGTTTCCAGTACGTAATCTGCGACCAATTCCTATGGTGGAACTCGTGTGGATGAAAGTTTTTTGTTTCGCTCGAAGCGTCCGGGTGTGAACGACTGCAGGAACTGTGTCTTCAATAGGTGAACAGTGCGTCGACAAAAGGCAGGGCTGTTCTATCGGTCTGAACCGGTTAGAAGAGAAGCAACAGTCAAGTCAAACACCAATGGAGGTTGAGTATGGCAAAGGTTCTGGTTCTTTATTATTCCGCTTATGGTCACATCGAACAGATGGCAAAAGCAGTTGCGGAAGGGGCCCGTTCGACCGGGGCAGACGTGACGATCAAGCGGGTTGCGGAGTTGGTTCCGGAAGATGTCGCAAAGGCATCCCATTACAAGCTCGACCAGGATGCGCCTCTCGCGACCGTTGCAGAACTTGAAGGCTATGATGCGATTATCGTGGGGGCTGGCACACGCTTTGGAGTAGTTGCTTCCCAGATGCGCAATTTCTGGGATCAGACAGGCGGCCTTTGGGCCGAAGGAAAGCTCGTAGGCAAGGTCGGCTCAGTCTTCACATCATCTGCAACACAGCACGGTGGACAGGAATCGACGGTTCTGACGTTCATTCCAACGCTGCTCCATCACGGCATGGCTGTCGTTGGTCTACCCTACGCATTCGCGGGTCAGATGGGTGTCGATGAAATCAAGGGTGGTTCGCCTTATGGCGCAAGCACGATCACGGATGGCGATGGCTCTCGCCAACCATCTGCCGTTGAACTTGAA
>JAEWDP010000140.1 GCA_023390055.1 Pseudomonadota bacterium
GCGAAGGCCCAGAACAGGTTCTGGCGAATATTTCTAATCGTCGCCTTGGATAGCGCAATGGCATTCGGCACGCCTTGCAGGCTTCCTGACATCAGGACCACGTCCGCAGCCTCCACGGCAATATCCGTCCCCGTGCCGATAGCAAGACCCACATCGGCTGCGGCCAGTGCTGGTGCATCATTGATGCCATCACCGACAAAGGCAACCTTGCCATATTCCCTCCTGAGCCGACGGATTGCATCGACCTTACCGTCAGGCAGCACCTCAGCCACGATCTCGTCGATACCCAACTGCGCTGCGATGGCCCTGGCCGTGCGAGCATTGTCACCGGTTACCATTGCCACTTTCAGACCAAGAACGTGAATAGCCTCGATCGCGACAGGTGTCGTCTCCTTAATCGGGTCCGCCACGGCAATAATTGCGGCCAGTTTGCCGTCAATCGACGCGTAGAGTGGAGACTTGCCTTCATTACCAAGTCGCTCGCCAACCGCCGCAAATGCTGCAACATCAAGACCAAGACTGACCATATAGCGGTCTGCACCGATTTCGACGCGTTTGTTATCCGCAATGGCCGCAACGCCAAAGCCCGTTACGGATTCAAAATCAGACACTGGCGGCAGCGAGATTCCTTCATTCCTGGCGGCTTCTACAATCGCATGGGCGATCGGGTGCTCCGATCTGGCTTCGACTGCCGCGACAAGACCCAATACAAATTCTCGAGTAAAGCCGGCAGCGAGTTCGAAATCGGTTAAGGTCGGTCTGCCCTCGGTAAGGGTCCCGGTCTTGTCAATGGCCACGACTTTGGCATCCTTGAGCAGTTGCAGCGCTTCACCCTTGCGGAAAAGAACACCCAGCTCGGCACCTCGACCGGTACCGACCATAATCGAGGTCGGTGTCGCGAGACCCATCGCACACGGGCACGCGATGATCAAAACAGCAACCGCATTGACAAGTGCAAAGGTCAGCGCCGGCGATGGCCCGAAATAGAGCCAGGTGAAGAAGGTAAGGACGGCGACGGCAAAGACCGCAGGCACAAAATACATCGTTACCTTGTCTACCAGTGCCTGGATTGGAAGCTTCGACCCTTGTGCTTCCTCAACCATGCGGATGATTTGCGACAGCACCGTCCTGCTACCGACCGCCGTTGCACGAAAGACAAATGCTCCCTTCTGGTTGATGGTACCTCCGACAACTTCGCTTCCCATTGATTTAGATACTGGAACCGGCTCACCCGTGATCATGGATTCGTCGACATAACTTTCGCCTTCAACGACCTCGCCGTCGACAGGAACCCGCTCACCGGGGCGAACCTCGACGATGTCTCCCGTCGATACAGACGCAATCGGGAGTTCGATCATCTTCCCGTGGCGACGCACCCGTGCCACCTTGGTCTGCAATTTGACCAGCCGTTTAATTGCATCCGACGTGCGCCCCTTCGCCCGGACCTCAAGCAGCCGGCCAAGCAAGATCAGCGTCACAATCACCGCCGCAGCTTCATAATAGACATTGATAGTTCCGGATGGGAGAAGGCCTGGCGCAAAAGTGGCCACCAGCGAATAGCCGTAAGCCGCAAGCGAACCAACAGCGACCAGCGAATTCATGTCCGGCGCAAGGCGCCAGAGCGCCGGCAGCCCCTTCTGGTAGAACCGCATGCCTGGGACAAACAGCACCAGCGTCGTAAGCGCGAACTGGATATACCAACTGTTCTGCATTCCGATGGTCGCGTCGATAAGACCGTGGACGCTGGGGATCAGGTGGGATCCCATCTCCATGAGGAAGACAGGCATTGTCAGCACCGCAGCCACGGTGACATCACGGGTGAGCGCAACCCGTTCGACTTCCTTCTTCTCAGAACGGTCATCCATCTCGAACTGGGAATTTTCGGCAGTTTCAATCACTGTGGCGTCGTATCCGGCAGAGCCGATTGCAGCCACCACCACGGCTGCATCAACCGCCCCATGGATAGTCGCTTTTTCCGTTGCCAGGTTCACGACTGCATCCGTAATGCCCGGCACCGCTTTGAGGGCTTTTTCAACGCGGCCGACGCAGGACGCACAGGTCATGCCGTCAATTCCAATTTCAAGAAGGGGGGCCGCCGGAGTGGCGAACCCTTTTGAGACAACATAGCCCACATCTTCTATGGCTTTGACCAGGGCCCCGCGTTCCAGTGCGGAGCTTGCGCTGATACGCGCCTGTTCGGTCGCCAAATTGACTGCTGCGTCCAAAACCCCAGGAACAGACTTGAGCGCGCGCTCGACACGACCAACACACGACGTGCAGCTCATTCCCTCGATTGGGAGGAAAATAACCCTATCCTTTTCACCCAAGGATCGAACAGATCCGTTCATAGCTCCCTCCAGTCTGCGAATACTCATGTAAGACGAGCTTATGCACCTTCCAACGATGGGAAGGTCAACTGGTAGTTTTCCTATTCTGCAGCAGACCGTCAGATGGGGTGTAAGGCTGCCTTACCTTGTTCTCCTGGCGCAGGGACATGTAGTGAACAATCAAGATCGACGTTCGAGAGATATTCATTGCCTGCAATCAGAGCTTCTGATTCCAGCTCCATCCAATGATCATCTGACGCGTTAGTGCGCCGGCGGACTGTGCCCGCTTCCTTATAATCTGAGCCTGGAACAACGCTTAACCTTCAGCCGAGGAGGACGGTCCATCGGTTCCATCAAGCACCGGCAGATCTGAAGGGCCCCAAGGCGAAACCGCCATGGCTGAAAGAAGCCCTGCAGCCAACCTCAATTTTAACCCCTCATATAAATCATTGATTTGCGGATTGCAGTTGTCCTACACCATAAAATATGCGCCAGCCCAAGATCCTCACCACACTTCGCACCTATAACAGCTCGCAATTTCTCTCTGATCTCTTCGCGGGGGCTACCGTAGCAATGGTCGCCCTGCCCTTGAGCCTTGCTATCGCGATTGCCTCGGGCGCGACGCCAGAGAAAGGGCTCGTCACCGCGATCGTCGCCGGTTTCCTGATCTCGCTGCTTGGAGGCAGCAGAGTGCAGATCGGGGGACCTACAGGAGCATTCATCGTCGTCGTTTTTGGTGTCATTGCCGAACACGGCTACGACGGCCTGGTACTGGCCACGCTGATGGCTGGAATAATCTTGCTAGTGGCGGGGTATTTTCGGGCAGGCCGGCTGATTTCCTATGTTCCAGAAGCCGTGGTCAATGGATTCACGATCGGCATCGCGATCGTCATCGCCACCAGCCAGCTACCTGATTTCTTTGGGCTGTCCATTGCCCATATCCCCGCTGATTTCGTCGAGAAACTGCCCGTTCTTTGGGAGGCGCGCGGAACCTTTAACAGCGCTGCGTTCCTCATTGCGATTCTCGCTCTGGCATTGATCATTGCATTGCGCCGTATCGCACCACGTATCCCTGGCCTGATCGTGGCCGTTGCCGTCGCATCCGTAATCGTGGTTGTTGCCGGATTGTCAGTCGACACGCTGAATTCACGTTTCGGCGCCTTGCCCAGTTATCTCCCCTGGCCGCAATTGCCCGACCTCAGCCTGGAACGCGTACTGGACCTCGTTCCATCCGCTCTCGTCATTGCCTTTCTTGCAGGTGTTGAATCCCTGCTTTCGGCAATGGTCGCTGACAGAATGATCGATGGGCAGTATCGTCCCAATGCCGAGCTCCTCGCGCAAGGAGCTGCCAATATCGGCTCTGCCCTCTTCACCGGCCTTCCGGCAACAGGTGCGATAGCGCGCACCGCAACCAATGTGCGGGCCGGCGGCAAGACGCCGGTCGCCGGGCTCGTTCATGCCACGGTCATCCTTCTGGTAATGCTGGTCGCAGCACCCCTCGCAGGATACCTCGCCATGCCGGCTCTCGCGGCATTGTTGATGATCACGGCCTGGAACATGAGCGAACCACACAAATGGGCCGGTTATGCGCGCGGCAGGCCTAGCGACAGGTTCCTGCTTCTGCTGACCCTCATCCTTACCGTCGTGATTGACCTGACAGTAGCAATTGGCGTTGGCGTCATCATTGGACTTGCGCTGCGTCTCAGCCGGCGAAAATCGATCCATAGTGACTGGACACCCCCGGAGCGGTAGATCCGCATCGCACTATAACTTCGGAGACATGCCCGCAGAATATTTCACGTATTGGGTAAAATCTCACCCTCACCGGGAACCGGCCACACCAGTATTGCGCGTGACCGGCGATTTTGCGAAGAAGGCTGGAGTGCCGGTAAAACCGGCACCCCAAGCGAAATGGTGCCCTTTTTGCGTCTTCAACTGCCAACGCAGCCACCCAACGGTGATTGGCACCCCACTATCTTCTTGCGTGCCGTACACTGCATTCACACACGGCCCGCAGACCAACCCCTTGTCCATGGCCAGCGCCGTCACAGACGGTTATGCGAATAACCCGATCCAGGAATGCTGAAAATTTTCACAACCGGTCAACATCAGATCTTTACAGTTCGACATATCGGCCGTCCTGCTCCACAGCACGGCGTTCCGCAACGGCTTCGGCGATTGGTCAGAGGATGACTGCGCAACTCAAAATGATGTGCTGAAAGAGACGACATGACGACCACCAGACTAGCCGGCAGCCTGCTGCTAATCCATTCCCACTACGGTGAGCCGCCGGATCTGTTTTCTCTGGCGCTTAAGCGCAATGATGCCCTGATTGTGCGCGAGCGCGACTTGATACCCGCACACATAGAACAGGCCCGTGGCATCATCACCACCAGCCATCTCGACCAGCATGGATTTTTTGCATACCGTCAGCAACTCTTCGATTTCATGGCGCGTGGCGGACGCTGGTTTTTCAATGGGCATATTCTGCGTCCATTTCTGCCAGGACTGGTAAACTATATTGCGATCCCGAAAGCGCGGCGCGCCGATCTGGTACTGACAAGGCTCAATGAGCACCCGATCTTTGAAGGTATCGACCAGACCTGCTTTGAGGAGAACCGGGGCGTGGCGGGTTTCTACGGACGTGGGCACAATCCCCTGCCGCCTGGAGCACTGGCCGTCAACGGCATTGGCCAACTCAAGCAACCGATCGACTGGGACTGGACCTTGCCAGGTGCGGGAAGGATGTTTTCCCATGCCGGCAACGACATCGGCGTCATAAACGGTCCAAACCCTAATCATGCCCTCATCGCACCTCGCATCATCGCCTGGACAATGGGAGAAATTTGATGGGCATCGTCGCAGTTCATCCTGGAACCTATTACCATATCGAAAGTCTGGAGACGCCGCGTTACGGGCAATACTTCGACAGGCTGGTACGCCCGGAAGACCTTGGGAAGGTACAACTTGCAGATTTCAACGTCGTCCTCATACCCTGCCGCACACCAGCCGATCGCATGGAACCACACAAGGAGCTCCTGCACGCCTACCTCGAACAGGGCGGCACTATCATTGCCACTGGAGAAAGTGATTCACAGCTCTTCCTGCCAGGTATCGTCTTTACCCCTCAGCCGACCAATTTCTGGTGGTGGCTGACCCCTGGCGCCGACCTGGGTGTCCGTATTGCCAAGCCTGAACACAAACTCTTCAAACATCTTGAGCAGAAGGATATCACTTGGCATCTGCATGGGTTCTACGATGTACCCGAAGGTGCGGAAGTGCTTGTCGTCGACGAGGCAGGAAGGCCCATTCTCTACATTGACGATGTAACTACTGCCGGACGTATGATCATTACCAGCCTCGATCCCTTCTATCACCATGGCAGTCACTTCATGCCCGCGACCACGCAATTTCTCGATGGTTTCCTGCCCTGGATGCGGAGCGAACTCGACAGGCCCAGGAAACAGTCGTGACGGATCCGACAAGACGACCTTTAATCACGATCCAGACCCCGGGCACCATTGCCCGGGAAAATGCCTCGCTCAGCCCTGGTACTGATCATCAGTGACGTGCTCCATCCACTCAACGGCCTTTCCATCCTGGTACTCATGGATGGCGATGTGGGTCATGGCCGTGGTTGCGCACGCCCCGTGCCAATGCTTCTCACCGGGGGAGAACCATACAACATCCCCGGCCCGCACCTCTTCCACATTTCCCCCTGCACGCTGAACGAGACCGATACCATTTGTAATGATCAGCGCTTGTCCGATGGGATGGGTATGCCACGCGGTCCGCGCTCCAGGTTCGAACGTCACACTGACCGCGGCTGAGCGGCGCACGTCACTGGCACCAAACAACGGATCGATACGGACCGTCCCGGTAAACCAGTCTGGAGGTCCTTTCGCCGGTGACTGGCTGCCAAGTCTGGTAATTTCCATTTCGTCTTCCTCCGTGTATCAGTCTGTTGAGCACTCCCTCGAGACCCCCGGATACGGGCTCAAGCGAACATATCGGAAGCGACAATTAAATACTCACGGCGAAACAGGCAAACTTACCCGCGCAACGCCGTTTCGATCACGCCGACATCGATCTTTTGCATCTTCATCATCGCATCGAAAGCACGCTTCGCCGGTTTGCCGCCTGTCACCAGTGCATCCATGAGGATGCGTGGTGTAATCTGCCATGACACGCCCCACTTATCCTTGCACCACCCACATTCACTTTCCTGACCGCCATTATTGACGATGGCATTCCAGTACCGATCGGTCTCCTCCTGGTTTTCCGTTGCAATCTGAAAGGAAAAGGCTTCGTTGTGTTTAAAGGTCGGCCCACCGTTCAAGCCGACACAGGCAACGCCTGCAACAGTGAACTGCACGACCAGAACATCCCCCTGTTTGCCATCAGGATAGTCTCCAGGGGCGTGGATGATTGCCCCAACAGAGCTTTCAGGAAAAGTCTCGGCGTAGAAGTGGGCGGCTTCCTCGGCATCGTTGTCGTACCATAGGCATATCGTATTTTTGGCCATTTCCATGCTCCTTCCATTGTCTGGACGAATTTTCTGCTTTGCACGAGTATGAACATCGTCGATCACCAGCCCTGAGCCGCCAACAGAAACTTCGCTCCGTGCAGCTTTGGCGGTCTCTTCATCGGATCAGACATTGAAACGACGGATCTGCTCGTGAAGATCCGACACATCAGACAAAAAACAGATCAAAACCAGCAAACAGACTGGCTGGTGGGATCCGGTCACTTATCCCATCGAGCCGGCCTTCAAAACTGCATCTACAACTCGCAGCGGTCAGTAAAATCGCGATCGCGCTCATATTGTCGTAGCAAGGAAAACGGCGGCAGCCAGGTTTCTCGCCGGATCGTCCAAAGCTCGTAGGTCGGCGTCAGTTGATCAGTGTTATCCAGGCAGCCGAGGTTTACTTCAATCTCGTCTGCACTACGCCCAAAAACGGACGAGCCACAGCGGGGGCAAAAGAACCGTCCCGCATAGTCATGTGTCTCACCCTCCACCGTCACGGCATCCTGAGGAAATATTGCGGATGCGTGGAATAGCGCGCCATGATGCTTGCGACAGTCGAGACAGTGGCAAAGGCCCACGCGATACGGGCGTCCCGACGCGACTAAGCGCACGTTACCGCACAGGCAACCACCTCTAAACTGGTCCACACTACACCTCCTCCCGCAAAATCGGCAAAAATGAGCAAGACAAGTTGACCAACCATTACGATCTATTACAAGTCGGCGCCAGTTCAAGAATTAAAACAATATTCGCCTTTACTCGGGCCGCACCTATATTGCTGCGGACAATCAAGAATATTCAGTTTAAAATATCAAGATAAGAGGCACTTAGTGTCTGTCCAAGAATGGGAGGGGGTTGAGTGAAGGGCGGCAATCAGATTCTTTGTATTCTGCAAGAAATACGATGGAGATCGTCAAGCGCAATCAGGTCGGGTTTCACGTGCTGCCGAAGCGCTGGATCGTTGAGCGCACGCTTGCATGGCTCGGCATCAACCGGCGTCTGGCAAAGGATTTTGAGCGCTACTCAGCGACAAGCCTGGCCTTCATTCAGACCGCAATGATCAAGCTCATGACGAGAAGGCTGGCCCGCTATCCGCTTTCTTGAACAGACTCT
>JAEWDP010000004.1 GCA_023390055.1 Pseudomonadota bacterium
CCACCAGATGGTGACGATCTCGACCCGGGTACGAAAGTTTGACACCATACTGGCATTGACCAAGCGTTATCCGTCGGTGTTCTGCTCTGTTGGAACACACCCGAACAATGCCGCAGACGAACTCGACGTCTCTGCAGATGAACTGGTGCGCCTGGCACAGGATAATGAAAAGGTGGTGGCTATCGGCGAGGCCGGTCTGGACTACTTCTACGACACCCAGAAGCCTGAAGATCAGCAGACAGGATTTCGCCGCCATATTGAAGCTGCCCGGCGAACACAATTACCTCTGGTTATTCATAGCCGCAGCGCCGATGCAGATATGGCGGCGATCTTGACCGAGGAGAGCGGGAAGGGGGCCTTCCCGTTCATCCTTCATTGCTTTTCGTCTGGTGCCGAGCTTGCCAGGACAGGCGTAGAACTGGGTGGTCATATCTCGTTTTCCGGTATTTTGACGTTTCCAAAATCGGAGGAACTGCGGGAGATCGCCAGTACAATTCCGCATGACCGGGTGCTGGTGGAGACGGATGCGCCGTACCTTGCCCCCAAGCGTTGGCGCGGCAAGCGCAACGAACCTTCCTATGTCGTCAATACTGCAGAAGTTCTCGGGGCCGCACTGGGCGTAAGCTTTGATGAAATTTCCCGCATGACAACGGAGAACGCCTTCAGGATCTTCAAAAAGATGCCGAGGCTTTAGGCGGAAATGGCATACCGTCGCCGGTTTACAATCCTTGGATGCGCATCTTCGCCCGGCGTGCCTCGTATCAATGGTGACTGGGGCGCCTGTAATCCGAACAATCCACGCAATCGCCGCACGCGGGCCGCATTCCTTGTAGAACAGATCGGGCCGGATGGCGGCCGTACCACGGTGGTCGTTGATACGGGTCCGGATTTCCGTGAACAGATGATTGCGGCGAAGGTTCAGCAAGTTGATGCGGTACTCTATACGCATGCACATGCCGATCACCTGCATGGAATTGACGATCTGCGCGCCTATTTTCTGCTTCAGCGCGAACGCATCCCGATTTATGCGGATGCAGTGACCATGGACCGGATCTATCAGGGCTTCGGATATTGCCTGGAGACCCCGCCAGGCGGAAACTATCCGCCAATTGTCGATCCAAGATTGATATCGTCGCTCGACGAGCCAATCGTGATCGATGGTGACGGCGGACCGATTAAGGTCCTGGCACACCGCCAGGTTCACGGTGATATAAATTCCTTGGGCTTCCGATTTGATGACGTCGCATATTGCAGCGATGTCAGTGATTTTCCGCCAGAGAGCATTCCACGCCTTGAAGGTCTGGATCTACTGATCATCGACGCGTTGCAACACAAATACCATCCAAGTCATCTTTCGCTGGAACAGGCGCTGGAGTGGATTACAAAACTCGGACCGCATCAGGCGGTTCTGACCCACATGCATCTTCCGCTGGACTATGACGCCGTCAATGCGACGACTCCAGATCATGTGCAAGCGGCATATGACGGAATGTCAATCGAGTTCGAGATAGCGATTAAATCAGATTAAATTTTTCTGCTAATCAATTGATCCCGAATATATCTTCGTTAGTTCCATAATCTATCTTATGCGACATTTGTATATAACAGGGGCAATATACAGATGCGACACTTGGGCCAGTTAGAGATGCGACAGTCTCGCCTCTCGACGCGCTGGTAAAATCCAACGTTGGGAGCAAGGATGATGACCTTCAGCCTGGTCGAGACCATGAGTGGTCGGAGGTGTCATCTATGATTACTATGTCGCAGAAAGAATTGCATCGTTGGATCCGATCCGCGAACGCTGTCTGGATTTTGGCCCGACGCTGGCGCGCGAGAAGCTGATGGATGTCTGGGAGGTGACAGACTGGCTGAAATTAAGTAGTAAACACCACCAAGTTCAGCCTCTCTCAAAAGAGCCAGCAAAAGGACAGTATCTTTCGCGCGAGTCGTCGGCTGAATCGATATCCGATGGTTCTATGGCCTCCCGACGATGTTCAATCATCGCAGGCGAATCCAGAATATCGCCAAGATAGTCGATGTCGACACCTGCGACGCCGCATTCTGCAAAGATGTCGCGCCACCTTCCGATCCATCCGGCCAACCGGTTCCATTCGTTCCGAGCATCCTCTTTAGAGATGCCGAAGTGAGGCGCTGCCGCTACGGCGTGTGCGACGCTGAAGTCGTTCAGGAACCTCGGCATCGAAGATATCGGGATCGCCTGTTGTCCAAGACCGTTCATCTGAGTCGGAATGTCGAAAGCCGGTGACAGAAGCCACCCATTCTCGGCATGAAGAAAGGCATGGTTCTTCGTGTGATCGTCCGTGTTGTCGATCATGATGTTGAAGGCCATTCTGCGGAACAATTCCCGCTGCATCGACTGGATGTAGCCGGGAACGCCCTGCCGCCTGATGATCGCGGCGATAGTGGCATAACTATCGTCGGCTTCCTGAGCCAGCATCGTGCGTGCTGAAACAGCATGAACGCGCTGCCCCTCCACACGATCAAAACGACGAACCATCGTGATCGTTGGTCACAGTTTCGACAAACATCGTAATAATCCATCGCTCATTCATTGTACCGGCTGAAACCGGTCGGCTACGCTTTGGGTGCGCTGGGATCGGGACGGTTGGGATATCAGTCCAACTTCGGCGTAGGACACTCCATGCGGCAACTGTACTGGGGTCGATGAATGCGTCGGTAGCCACTTCAGGTAAATCGGTGTGCGTGCAACGTCATGAATGCAGGGAGACTGCAAATGGATTAGTAGGTGACGGGCGAGCGCGATCAGGCTCCGCTATCTGCAAAATCCACCAGTGAAATCCCGACTGACCAATCGAATTCTTCAAGAACAATGGGATCCGGACGTGGTGTCGAGAAGCCATGTGGCAAGATACGATAGCACGCTACTGATGTCTCTCCGGCACCAATCCCCGTATCGTGGCGCAAGAAGGCTCGGTATGTGGATGTTTCCCGTTCCTTATGCTGCCCAATCAGATGGAACGACATATTACGGATCGGGCTTGAATTATCATTGAAGAACTCGACCATGATTGGTTGGTCAGTCGTGGGACACAGGTCCGCGTCGACAGTGGCATGAGCGACAATGGCCTCTTTGCGGGCCGTTCGTTGTTGTGTCCTGTTTTCTGTTATCACCCATGAAATTGCGCCAATAATCAGGGCAATCACGAGAATTGCGACGCCAAGCCGCCGGTTCAAGTAGAGGGAAACTGCAAAAATAAGGAAAGCGACAGCCGCGGCAACGCCCATTACCCAGCCCTATTGTATCTTCGATGAACCATGCGTGTAACGTAGCCAAGGTAGAGCCGATTGCAACTTGCGAACTGCAGCATCTGTGTCGCACCTTGTCAATCTGTTGACCTGTACCTCAACGAAACTGAACTGCGTTCGTTCGCTCATTGCCAATTTGTATGCGATGACAACACCTCTTCCGCCTCATCCCGGTTCATGCGCAAAATCTGCTTGCTGAGATCCATTTCGAACCCA
Source organism: Pseudomonadota bacterium (assembly GCA_023390055.1). Classification (GTDB taxonomy): domain Bacteria; phylum Pseudomonadota; class Alphaproteobacteria; order Rhizobiales; family Rhizobiaceae; genus Neorhizobium. The sequence goes on from JAEWDP010000004.1 coordinate 3,505, forward strand.
TTGCGGACCAGGGAGGCGAACTCACGTCCAATCCTCTTTTCATCAGCATCCACTCGCCGAAACGGACCAAGAGCTCGCTTGCGCGCATATGCCAGGGCGGCACGAAAATCATCGGCATTGCCAAGCGCATTATCGATCAATTGTCGATTAATACCTTTCTCCAGGAGCTTGCGGGAAATCGCCCTTTTCGACTTCCCTCCCCTGACTGCAGATCGAACCTTGGCGTCGGCGTAGACACGGTCATCCAAGCCGCCAAGCTTGCGTCCACAATCAAGCGCCACCGCAATGAGGGCCAACAGCTGCTCTTCCGAAATATCTTCGAATTTCGATCTTGCCTTTCTACGTATCGCAATAGCAAGTTCATGTTCGCTCATCATTCGTCGTGACAAGCGATAGACGGTGGAATTGCGTGCCCAAGACAGCATGCGTGCTGTAGGAGCGACGCTCGGATCATTTTCTCCAGAGACGAAACCGTGTTTCATTACATAATCTTATTATGATCTTCTAATTATGTAGATTAATGACATCATGGTCGATGGAAACATTTGTTGGCGGATCACCAAGGCTCCGTATCGGGTCAGAAACCGTGTTTGGACCAATCCTTACATGATTCGCCTGGGTTCTGCCGGTGTCGCCCGTTGCCTTGTAGCGCTCGTGTCCGGCCGGCAATTTTTGAGCCGCACCTTATGGCTGACTTCCCGGCTAAGACGTTCTTCGGAAATTCCTGCTGCGGACCAACCCAGCAAGGGTGTTGGCATGGTCTCCAGAAACCTATTGCGGATCAATGTCGCCCTTGGCCCATTCCTCTTGTGTGCTGGCGTAGAAATCAGCAAATTTTCCTTGTGAAATAGCCTCACGGATACCCTTCATGAGGTCCTGATAGTAGGACAGGTTGTTCCATGACAGGAGCATGCCTCCAAGGGACTCGTTAGAGCGTACGAGATGATGCAGGTAGGCTCTTGAATAGTCTCGTGCGGCAGGACAACTGGACTCCTCGTCCAATGGTCGCATGTCCTCGGCATGCCGCGCATTGCGGATATTGATGCGGCCACGACGGGTAAATGCGAGGCCATGACGGCCGGCGCGAGTTGGCATGACGCAATCGAACATGTCGATCCCGCGCGCGACAGACTTCAGAATGTCGTCCGGGGTCCCTACTCCCATCAGATATCGCGGCTTTTCAGCTGGCAGGACCGGCAATGTTTCCTCCAGCATTCTAAGCATGACATCTTGAGGTTCACCAACGGCGAGGCCACCCACCGCATAACCCTTGAGATCAAGTTGGGTAAGCGCTTCCGCGGAGCGAACCCGCAGATGCGGCTGATCGCCTCCTTGGACGATACCGAACATAGCTTTTCCGGGTTGTTCTCCGAACGCAACCCGACAACGTTCAGCCCAGCGTAACGATAGCTGCATTGCACGGTCGATCTCGTCCGGCTCTGCAGGCAATGCCACACATTCATCGAGCTGCATCTGGATATCGCTTCCGAGCAGCCCCTGGATCTCGATCGACCGCTCCGGCGACATATGATGAAGGCTGCCGTCTACATGGCTTTTGAACGTCACGCCCTTTTCATCGAGCTTGCGCAGGCCAGACAGCGACATCACCTGAAACCCGCCGCTATCGGTGAGGATGGGGTGTTCCCAGCGAATGAGCTTATGGAGCCCGCCAAGACGGGCGACGCGCTCCGCACCAGGTCGCAGCATCAAATGGTACGTATTGCCGAGAATGATGTCCGCCCCGGTATCGCGGACCTGGTCGAGATACATGGCCTTGACCGATCCGACTGTACCAACCGGCATGAAGGCAGGCGTTCGTATCGCGCCGCGTGGCATCGTGATCTCACCGAGCCGGGCACTGGCGTCCTTGGCCTTCAGGGTAAACTGGAATGCATTGTTCATGGATTCTTCCGGAAAAGCAGGCTGGAATCGCCATAGGAGTAAAAGCGATAGCCATCGCGAATAGCGTGTTCGTAGGCATCGCGCATGACATCAAGTCCGCAAAAGGCCGATACCAGCATGAAAAGTGTCGACTTCGGCAAATGGAAATTGGTCATCAAGATGTCGACCGTTTTGAAGCTGTAGCCAGGCGTAATGAAAATGTCGGTCGCGCCACTCCAATCCCGCAGGGTTCCATCTTCGCAGGCAGCACTTTCCAGAAGACGGAGCGATGTCGTTCCAACGGCGACAATTCGACCGCCGCGTGACTTGACCGCGTTCAGCTTTTCAGCCGTTAGCGCGCTCACATGGCCGATCTCGGAGTGCATTTTATGCTCATCGGTATCATCGGCCTTGACCGGCAGGAAGGTTCCGGCACCAACATGCAGCGTCACAAAGTGGCGTTCAATCCCGGCCCCATCAATTGCGGCGAAAAGGTCGGGTGTGAAATGAAGTCCGGCTGTTGGTGCAGCCACCGCTCCTTCTTCGCGCGCATATATGGTTTGATAGTCAATGCGGTCCTTTTCGTCTTCCGGCCGCCTGTCCGCAATATAAGGTGGGAGCGGTATATGTCCGACGGCCATGATTGCCTGATCGAGTGCCGGGCCGGAAAGATCAAACAGGAGTGTAATCTCACCACCTTCGCCTTTCGCCTCAACGGTCGCATTAAGGGTCCCGAGCAGGCAGGCATCTCCGCCGTGACCGAAAACGACGCGATCGCCTTGCTTGATACGCTTGCCAGGGCGAGCAAAGGCCTTCCAGCGCTCGGGCCCGATACGCATGTGAAGTGTTGCAGAAACGGGCAGCTCGCCAGTCCCTTCCCTCACCCGCACACCCGCAAGCTGCGCGGGAATGACCCTGGTGTCGTTGAATACCAGCGCATCACCAGGACGCAGCATCTGCGGCAGATCGCCGACCGACCGGTCCTCCAGCGCGCCACCGCTTGATCCGACAACGAGCATGCGAGCGCTGTCGCGCGGGCTGACAGGTCTCAAAGCTATGTTTTCGACGGGAAGTGAAAAGTCAAAGAGATCAACACGCATGGCAGGCTAGTATATCCGGATCAAGACGACACCGGCACAGAGCAGCAGTGCTCCCATGACCCGTCCCGCCGATATTTCACGCACCGCTACACCCATGAAGCCGATACGGTCAATGATAATGCCCGCCGTGAGTTGTCCGGCGACTGAAAATGCCATGACGGCGGCAGCGCCAATTCGTGGGGTCAGGAGAATGGCGGCGGTCACGTAGACACTGCCAAGACAGCCACCGACAAAATAGAGCCAGGGATCTGGAGCACGCCAATCGGGTATGAGCCCCTGCGCTTTCGAAAAGACAAGAACCACTGCGGCAAGCGCAACAGACCCGGCCGCAAACGAAACCATTGCGGCGGCGACGGGCATCCCGAGAGCTCTTCCAAGCTGAGTATTGATCGGAGCCTGGACGGCAATGCATGCGCCGGCGACAACACCAAGAATTCCCCACAAAAATGCGCTCATCTTCGATCCTGCCGTCGCTTCATCTGCACTTGTGAACGATTACAAAAAAACGCCCCGGAACGGCCGAGGCGCTTCATGGACCACAGCAATGCTATCAGGCAGCCACGTCGGAGGCTACGCGAACAGATACGATCGAATCGGGATCTTGAACCGGCTCGCCCTTCTTGATCTGGTCGATATTGTCCATACCCTCGATCACCTGACCCCAGACACTGTATTGCTTATTGAGCCAAGGCGCGTCAGTGAAGCAGATGAAAAACTGCGAGTTTGCGGAGTTCGGGCTTTGTGACCGGGCCATTGAGCAGGTTCCACGTACATGTGGAACTGCCGAGAATTCGGCAGCCAGGTCAGGCTTGTCGGATCCGCCCATGCCGGCGCGTGCCGGATTGAAGCTTGGTCCATCCTTCTTTCCGAACTGCACGTCACCTGTCTGTGCCATGAAGTCTGGAATGACGCGGTGGAAGACAACACCATCATAGGCATTTTCGCGCGCAAGCTCCTTCACACGGGCAACATGCGCCGGCGCGAGATCTGGTAGCAATGCGATAACGACCTTGCCTTTGGTGGTCTCTACAATCAGGGTATTTTCCGGATCCTTGATCTCGGCCATCTTATTCTCCTTGTTAAGCTTGCCGCGTGACGCACGCGATATCGTGATTATTTGCCAACACTGACCTTGAGCATCCGGTCGGGGTTAGAGACTTCACCGTTTCCACCCTCTCCCCGCTTGATCTTGTCGACATTTTCCATACCGGCCACGACCTTTCCGACAACGGTATACTGGCCATTGAGGAACGATCCTTCATCGAACATGATGAAAAACTGTGAATTGGCAGAGTTTGGATCCTGGGAACGCGCCATCCCGACGGTTCCACGTTCAAAAGGAACATCGGAGAATTCGGCAGGAAGATCAGGTAGCTCGGAACCACCGGTACCGGCACGCTCGGGAACAAATCCGTCCTCCATGTCGCCGAACTCGACGTCTCCGGTCTGTGCCATGAAGCCTTCGATGACACGGTGGAAGGCCACATTGTCATACGCCCCCTTGGTGGCAAGTTCCTTGATCTGTGCGACGTGCTTTGGGGCAACATCCGGCAGCAGCTCAACGACGACCGGGCCGTCCTTGAGTTCTATCGTAAGGACGTCATCCTCGGCAGCTAGGGTCGGAATTGCCAGGGAAGCGAGAGCAAATGCACCGGCAAAGGCGAGACGAAGGGATTTCATGTCTTCTCCAGTATGAGAAATCAGCGATTTAACTTGGTTTTCATGGCGATGAGCACTGGCGCCGGAACAAACGCCCCGACATCTCCGCCCATGGCTGCGATCTGGCGCACCAATGTGGCCGTAATGGGCCGGGAGGCAACCCCGGCTGGCAGAAAGACTGTCTGGACATCGGGAGCCATCTGTCGGTTCATGCCGGCCATCTGCATCTCGTAGTCAAGATCCGTACCATCCCTTAGTCCGCGAATAAGCAGCGTTGCGCCGTATGACCTTGCGGCATCGACAACAAGGTTATCGAAGGAAACGACATCGATGTCTTCGACCTTTGCTGGCAATGTGTCAGCAAGGGAAGAACGGATCAGGTCGGCCCGCTCCTCAAAGTTAAACAATGGCACCTTGCCAGGGTGGATACCGATCGCCACGACGACCTTGTCCGCGACCTGCAAGGCCTGGATAAGCACATCGAGATGCCCGTTCGTCATTGGATCGAAGGATCCGGGATAGAGTGCGATCGTCATGAGCCCAACACGCGTTTTTCGCCTTTTGTCATGGAAGCACCAATGCTGCAAGCTTTTGGGCAAGATGAACGGCAGATGAACGGCCCGTTCAAGTCCATTTCAGTGCAGATATGCTGATATCGTCATCAGTAGCGGGCAAAGGCCCACTATCGATGGAGATCGATATCATTTGTCGGCGACTGTGCATGATGAATGGCACGTTCAAGGCACGTCAAGTGCCGCGATTGTAGGACGTCTCCAAAAATGCGGTGGAACCAGATCGCGTCGCAAGCGTTCTAAAAAGCAGAAGGAATAACGGAGATGATCGAGAGAAAGAAGTCGATCGCGCCGGACACGATTACAATGATCAATCTGGTCTGGACGACGATGATTGTCGCGATGTTGACTGCGACAGTGACCCTTTATCAAGAAAAGTCTCGGGTATCAGATTTAAGTTATCGACAAATGACAGGGACGTATCAGGACGTTTTCTATAACTGAATGAATACCTGTCGGAAAGGTACAGGATATGGCGTTAGCGCTGATGATATTGGCTGCTTTGATCAGCATCATGTTTGTAGCATCGATTGCTTCAACGATCACCGAGTTGAGACATGAACGCGAAGACGTACGTGTCTATGTCAAACGCCACGGTTCTTTCTGACAAGTGATTAAGTAGCGATCTGCATCGACATACTTTTCCATGCAGATCAAAAAAGCCGGGATATCAGTCTGATATCCCGGCTTTTTTTAACATTTGAAAGGGCACCTGATGGACGTTATTCGTCCTGCGCAGGTTCCTCTGGATCGGAACTGATTTCAGGATCTGCACCACCGACCACGGCAAGAACTTCCTCTGGAAGATCCCCCCCGTTGTCTTCATCACCGTCCGGTTCAGTGATCCGTTCAACCGAAACCACCTTTTCATCCTTCGCCGTGGAGAAGATGGTCACGCCCTTTGTGGCGCGGCTCGCGATCCGGATGTCGCCGACTGGAACACGAATGAGTTGCCCGCCATCCGAGACAAGCATGATCTGGTCCTTGTCCTCGATCGGAAAGGCAGCGACGAGTTCGCCGATCTCGTTCGTCTTGGAGGTGTCGGTGGCACGGATGCCCTTGCCACCACGATTGGATGTTCGGAAGTCGTATGTCGAAGACCGCTTTCCAAATCCACGCTCCGACACTGTCAGAACAAACTGCTCGCGCATCTTGAGTTCCAGATAGCGGTCTTCGCTGAGTTCACCTTCAACTTCGACTTCCTCGCCGACAAGCGCGATATCGTCTTCGTCAACACCCATGGCACGGCGCTCGGCTGTTGAACGTTTCAGATAGGCGGCCCGCTCCCAAGGTTCGGCGTCGACATGGCCAACGATCGTCATCGAGATGATCCGATCGCCTTCCTTCAGGGAAATTCCCCTTACGCCAATCGAGTTGCGGCCCGCAAAGACACGCACACCATCAACGGGGAAGCGTATGCACTGTCCAAGCGCTGTCGTCAGGAGGACATCGTCGCGATCGGTGCACGTCTCGACAGAGAGGATCTCATCGCCCTCGTCATCGAGTTTCATTGCAATCTTGCCGTTACGGTTGACCTGGACGAAATCCGACAACTTGTTGCGTCGAACCGTCCCACGTGTGGTGGAAAACATCACGTCCAGATTATTCCATGACCCTTCGTCCTCTGGAAGAGGCATGATCGTGGTAATACGTTCACCTGGCTCAAGCGGCAACATGTTGATCAGGGCCTTGCCGCGTGATGTCGGTGTTCCGATCGGCAGGCGCCAGACCTTTTCCTTGTAGACGATACCACGTGAAGAGAAGAAGAGGACGGGCGTATGGGTGCTTGCAACGAACAAACGTGTCGCAAAATCCTCATCCTTCATCGCCATGCCGGAGCGTCCCTTTCCACCACGACGCTGTGACCGGTAGGTCGCCAGTGGAACGCGCTTAATATAGCCGGCATGAGATACCGTGACGACCATGTCTTCGCGGGCAATAAGGTCCTCGTCGTCCATGTCCGGACCGCCCTCGAGGATCTCGGTACGCCGCGGCGTGCCAAATTCGTCACGAACGGACGTAAGCTCGTCCTTGACGATCGTCTGGATCCGCAATTGCGACGACAGGATGTCGAGATAATCGGAAATCTCCGTACCGATCTTGTTCAGTTCGTCGCCGATCTCATCGCGACCAAGTGCCGTCAGTCGGGCAAGGCGAAGTTCGAGAATGGCGCGCGCCTGCTCCTCGGACAGATTATAGGTACCATCGTCGTTGATCCGGTGACGCGGATCGTCGATCAGGCGGATCAACACGTCGACATCGTGGGCTGGCCAGCGACGCGTCATCAACTGCTCACGTGCCGTCTGCGGATCCGGCGCCTTGCGGATGAGGTTGATTATCTCGTCGATATTGGCGACCGCAATTGCAAGTCCAACAAGAACGTGAGCGCGATCGCGTGCCTTGCGCAACAGGTATTTGGTACGCCTGCTGACGACTTCTTCGCGAAAGCTCACAAACGCTCTCAGCATGTCGAGCAGTGTCATCTGCTCCGGCTTGCCGCTGTTGAGTGCAACCATGTTGCAGCCAAATGAAGTCTGCAACGGTGTATAGCGGTACAACTGGTTTAAGATAACGTCGGCATTCGCATCGCGCTTCAGTTCGATGACGACACGATAGCCTTGTCTGTCGGACTCGTCGCGAAGGTCCGAGATCCCCTCGATGCGCTTGTCACGCACCAGCTCTGCCATCTTCTCAATCATCGTCGCCTTGTTCACCTGGTAGGGAACTTCGGTGATGATGATCTGCTCACGGTCACCGCGCATCGGCTCGATGCGCGCGACGCCACGCATGATCACGGAACCGCGGCCTGTCTCATAGGCGGACTTGATGCCGGACCGGCCCAGGATGAGTGCCCCGGTCGGAAAATCGGGTCCTGGAATGATCTGCATCAGTTCCGGCAGTTCAATTGCCGGATTGTCGATAAGCGCAATACAGCCGTCGATCACCTCCGCCAGATTGTGTGGCGGGATGTTTGTCGCCATGCCAACGGCAATGCCGCCGGCGCCATTGACGAGAAGGTTCGGGAAGCGTGCAGGTACGACAACCGGTTCAGACAAGGACCCGTCATAGTTGTCGCGGAAGTTGACGGTCTCCTTGTCCAGATCGTCGAGCAGTGCGTGGGCAGCCTTTTGAAGGCGGCATTCCGTGTAGCGCTGGGCTGCAGGCGGGTCACCATCAATGGAACCGAAGTTTCCCTGGCCGTCAATCAGCGGCAGACGCAGCGACCAGTCCTGCGCCATGCGCGCAAGTGCGTCATAGATCGCGGAATCTCCGTGCGGATGGTATTTACCCATCACGTCACCGGTTACGCGTGCCGATTTTACGTATTTCTTGTTCCAGTCGATCCCCATCTCGTTCATCGAGAACAGGATACGGCGATGAACCGGCTTCAATCCGTCTCGAACATCGGGAAGCGCACGGCTGACGATCACGCTCATTGCGTAATCGAGGTAGGACCGCTGCATCTCCTCCATGATCGAAATAGGTTCGATGCCGGGTGGCAGCTTTCCGCCGCCGGGTGTGCTTTGCTCAGTCAAATCGGATCACGATCTCTGTTCGGAATCAGTTGGCTTTCTATAGCGGAAAGCTGCTCACTGCGCCAATTTTCAGGGCAGTTGTGAACAGCTTTCGAGCTTGTTCTGAAAGGTAACGGTGGCTCGCGGGATGGTTTGTAACGCAAATGCCCTTCCCTTGGCCGACGCGCTGTCCTAACAAGCTTGGACGAAGTCCGCAAGGATCGCGCGTGGTTGGAGGTGATATGGCAAGCGCAGACACATTGGTCAATGCCTTCACAACCCTGATCGTGACGCTCGATCCACCTGGGCTTGCCCCTGTCTTTCTCGGATTGACGGTCGGAATGACCCGGGCGCAACGCCGTCATGTCGCCATACGGGGATCGTTGATCGCGTTTGGAATTCTCGCCGTGTTTGCCCTTTTTGGTGCAAGTCTCCTCGGCGTACTCGGTATTTCCATGGGTGCATTCCGGATTGCCGGCGGCATGCTGCTGTTCTGGATTGCGTTCGAGATGGTATTTGAAAGACGTCAGCAGCGAAAGGAAAAGACCTCCCAGACGGCGATCACCATTGACCAGCTCCACAATATCGCAGTGTTTCCCCTGGCCCTCCCCCTGATTGCCGGCCCTGGTGCCATTTCTGCAATCGTCCTTTTGGCGGGGACGCTCGCCAGCCCGTCCGACAAGCTTTTGCTGATCGGTGTCCTGGCGCTCAATATGGTCGTCGTTCTTGCGGCATTGTTGATCGCTGAACGTCTCGACCGTGTTTTGGGCGCGACCGGTCGTGCGATCCTGACACGCCTGCTCGGTGTCCTTTTGGCCGCACTTTCGATCCAGTTCGTAATTGACGGCGTAAAGTCGGCATTTGGTATGACTGGATGACAGGGATCGCAATCCACTGATCGTTTGCCCGGCACACGCCGGTGCGTTGAGGGGATCGAATGTCGAACGCTCCTCTGCCATCCTTTCAAGGCTGATTGACACCAGGGCCCGGCTCGCCCCAGTCTTCCCGGCAAACTTGTTCCAGACACGCTGCCTTGCGAAGTCCGGCACAAGTCAGCGAAGTCATAAATATCCGTGTCCTGTATTTCCGCTCGCTGCGCCAAGCGGATCAAAAAGCATTTTTGAGTGGATATTTATGGGATTCAAGTGTAGTTTTCCGCATATAGTCTGATGCAATTCAGACCTGTTCGACAAACGAAGTACTGCCTGCAGATTTCACTGGGCAATCTTGTCTGACCTGTGCCCAAGTCGATTCTGTTTTCGAATCATAAAGATAACTGAAATGTTTGTGCGCTGTTCGGATTGCGAACAGCTCTATTTTATTTCCATCGCATGCTGGGGAATGGGGGAACGAAGAAATAGCCCAAGGAGGGATTTACAATGGCTATTCTGTTCCAGTCGCATGGTGGTAAAAAGAAAGCAACAGAACCTCTGATTTTTGGAGCCGGCAGACCCGCCGGCAATGATATCGCTGTCGATGAGGCCGCGGACTTCGGATATTTTGTCCCACCACTTGATACACCAGCCAATTATTTGCCTGTTGCGCAATCGACAGTCGACGAACTGGACCAGCTCGGCGACAAAATGATCGATCTTACGGATCCCGAACCGGCTTCGCATGATTCCGGCCTGCCGCCGATCCTCACTTACTGGGGGCAGTTTCTGGATCACGAACTGACAGCCCGCACTGATCGCGACGCAGAAATAACGAATGTCACAACGCCGCATCCGCCGCTTGCCGCCTCGGATGTCGAGGAAAACCTTAGAGTCTGTTCAAGAAAGCGGATAGCGGGCCAGCCTTCTTGTCATGAGCTTGATCATTGCGGTCTGAATGAAGGCCAGGCTTGTCGCTGAGTAGCGCTCAAAATCCTTTGCCAGACACCGGTTGATGCCGAGCCATGCAAGCGTGCGCTCAACGATCCAGCGCTTCGGCAGCACGTGAAACCCGACCTGATTGCGCTTGACGATCTCCATCGGTCTTGGGCTTGTCTTTTCGACCTTCGGACCCTGATAGCCACCATCTGCGCAGATTTTCTCGATAAAGGGAAAGCGGCTGGCGAGTTTGTCGAAAACGAGGGCTGCACCGTCGCGATCTTGAATACCGGCCGAGTGGACCTCCACTTTCAGAAGCATGCCCAAGGTGTCGACCAGAATATGCCGCTTGCGGCCCTTGATCTTCTTGCCTGCATCGTAGCCGATATCGCAGCGGGCATCCGGACCGGTCTTCACCGATTGGCTATCGATGATGGCAAACGATGGTTGTTCCTCGCGACCCTCCAATTGCCGCGTCCGGCAATAGAGCGCGTCATGAATGCGTCGCCACGTCCCGTCCCGGCAAAACCGTTTGAAATAATGATGGACCGTGCTCTTCGGTGGGAAATCGTGTGGCAGCAACGCCCATTGGCAACCCGATTGGAGGAGGTAGAAGATGGCGTCCATCACCGCCCGCAGTGACGTCTTGCGTCGTCGGCCTCGGGCCGGCTGGGATGGCATGAAGGGCTCGATCATACTCCATTCTCGATCTGTCAGGTCACTTGCGTAACGCATGCGGCTTCTGTCATGGTGACGCCGGGTGAAGGGTGTCCAAGCCATTCGATCTCTCCGTATTTCTTGCAGAATACAAAGAATCTGATTGCCGCCCTTCACTCAACCCCCTCCCATTCTTGGACAGACACTGAGAGAGCATGATATGATGAGAGACAAACCAGGTTGGGTCACGCACCCTTAGAACCACGATGGCGAAGGACGGCGTTGTCTTTCCTAAAGTAGAAGACACCCGGGTGGTGAAGCGGGTGCGAGCAGTCTTCAAATCCGAGAAGGATCTGCCGCCGTCAGGTAGAGGCGGTGATCCTTCCCCTCACCGGTGGGCGGTGAGCAGTGGGATTACTTGCTCTGGTCGTGTGCGCCGTGCTGACATTTTTCACCCTGGTTAATACCGTGTCTACTAACTGGATGAGCTACGGGCAAATGCTGCTCGCCGCAGTGGCAGTCGGGTTAGCCGCCGCCGTATGGACCATTTTGTCCATTCATGCGAGCGCGCAGTCTCCTGAAGCGGGCCTTTTTTGCTGCATCGATGCTCACCGTGATCACTATAATCGGCTATGGCTTTTCGATCCGCGTCACAGGATTGACCGACAAACCAATTAGTATCACCGGCGGCACAACTCAGCTCGAAGGATGGTCAGTCGTCGGGGCCATTACTATTGTAGTCCTGCTATTCGCAGGCATGCTGCACGAATCCCGGAGCTCGTGAATTCGGGGCCGCGAAATCTCAATAATCTCTGCTTCATTCAGCAACCCACTCACTTAGTCTGCTCCACCATCGATGCCTCTAAAGCCAGCGGCAGGCACGAACGTGGACATCGCATCGTCCCAACGGTCCACTGCAAGCTCTGACTATTGTTCTAGCATCAGGTTGACCTGGTCGTCTTATCCATACGCTGAATGGCAAAAGTGAAGACAGCCCAAGCCACCGCGGCTCGGGCTGTCTTCATGTAAAATATTAGATGGCGGCCGTAACCGTAAATTCTACCTTGTATTTCGGCGCGGCAAGCTTTGCTTCGCTCGTCGCACGTGCCGGCGTATGGGCCGGGTCGATCCAGGTTTCCCAGGCAGCATTCATCTCGGCAAAATAGGACATGTCCGAGATATAGATTAGTGTCTGCAGGATCTTGCTCTTGTCCGATCCGACAGCGGCCAGCAGGCGATCGACTTCAGCGAGTGCCGACTTGCACTGCTCGGTGACGGTTTCGCCTTCACCGACCTGGCCGGAAAGATAGACGGTGTTGCCGTGAACGACGGCACCGCTCATGCGGGCACCTGTTTCGATACGCTTGATAGTCATGGATACTCCTGAACTGGTTCGAGCTTGTGGAAAATTGGCCAGCAGGGCCGGCCCGTGGAAGGATTAGCCGCGCAGATGCTGGCTCTTTTCATAAATGGCGGTGGAGCGCGCACCTGACCGGCAATAGCCGAGCATCGGCCGCGGCAATTCGTCAAGGGCATCCACCATGCCGGTCACGGCATCAGCATCGACGCCCATGCGCCCGACTGGAACGTGCTTTACTTCAATGCCAAGCTCGGCGGCGCGAGCGGCAATATCCGAAAAATGCGGCTGATCGGGTTCTTCTTCATCCGGACGATGGCAGACAATCGACTGGAACCCCATCGCCTTGACCTCATCCAGGTCTTTCACAGTAATCTGGCCGGTCACTGCATATTCATCGTTGATCTGGCGAATGTCCATAACGTTCCTCCGACTGAGCCGTGAAACCTCTTACGTTTTCGCCGGCATAGCGTCAATCACGCCTCACGAAAACGAGAAACGCAATGCGTAGTTCACGCTTTCACCGGGCCGCAGATCCTTCAGTTCGCCGCGGTCACGAAGTTCATCGCGGCTTAGCCATCGGTGTGAAACCGGCTCGATCCCGAGCACATGTGCAGGTGCCTGCTGGTTGCGCCATACCTGCAGGAAGGGCAGCGTATCGGTTCGAAAGCTCACCTTCAACGTCGCACCACCAATTGCTGCGATCGGCCCGAGGCTCACCTGTGCCCATGGTGTATCATCGACTTTTGCCGGTACACAGAACACGCTGCCCGGATCCTCACCGAACTTCCAGGGCAGACACCCTTCGTCCAGCATGCGACCGCTCAACTTGACATCTTGGTCGAAAAGCCAGGCCCCGACATTCATATGGTACATGTGCATCGCCGGAAACGGATCAGTGCCGGTGTTGGTGACCTTGTCGGTGAGGCAGACCTCGCCCGTTTCTCCGTCAATACGCCAGTGGCGCTCAAGAACCGCCCTTCCGCCATCAACGAGAGCGACCGGCACCTTTGCACGACACTCGCATTCACCTTCCTGAACATCCCAGAACAGGATCTCGGCCGGATGCGAGGAAAAAGATCCGTGCAAGGGATATTTCGTACCGTTGACCTGTCCGGGGATCGGCTCGGGATGGCGAATGTGATCGGGACCACAGGTAAAGAGAAAACCCTGAAGCGAATGGTCGATGCGTGGGTCTCCGTCATCGGGGATTGCCCGGCCAGGAGCAACGTCGATACCGCCCACGAAGCAGGAGCCGATATCGAGCACGGATTGCGTATCCAGGAACAATTGTGGGCCAACCGCTGCGCAAAGGGCTTTCATTTCTGGGTCCTCACTCCAAGACGACAAATGTGTTACACCAGAACGTGATCGGATATTAACAAGTCGTTCATAACGAATTCACCTTTTCCACATTAGCGTCAAAATTGGTTTGTCTGTGGCGGCACGCATACACCTTGGAACGATCTCACAGCTTCGGAATTTGAAAGACATGTCAACAAACAGAACTGGTGGCAATGTGAAGACCCTACTGACGGCAACTGCCGGGGTAATCCTTCTGGTCATGAGCGGAGCTTCATCGGCATCGGCGCAGTCAATCTATGATCCGTATGCGCCCGACATGATGCTTGTCGCTCCAGACGGTGCCATTCTGGATTATATCCCCGAACAGGGCGAGGTTGTTGTCAGACGCGACCGTTCGGGTCGGCGCATCCTGATTGACCATTATGGCAATGTCGTTGCGACCGAAATTCCCCGTGACGGTTATTCCTCGCGCAGCATAGATCGCTACCCTCCGCCACCCGGCAATTATCGCCGCTATCGCGACACGGCAGGCTACCGGGATTATCGTGAATATCGCCCGGGTGAACCTGGTGAATTTACCGGAACAGTCCCGAACCGGGGATCGATCACCCGTCTGCCGCTCGATGAGCAGCCTTTCCCGGACTTGCCCGGGGCAGACAACGACTATGCGGCCATATCTCCGGACCAGGAGCCGTCCACCTCGCTTCAGCCCGAAAAATCGATCATAGCGGTCACCAGGAAATCGCAGGCAGAGGTTGCCGCATTACAGGTCTTTCTCGATCGTGAAGGGATCTCGCCCGGCGTCATCGATGGCCACCTCGGTGATAATGTCAACAAGGCGATCGCCGCCTGGCAGGAGATGACCGGCGACGTGCTCGACCCGAACAATCCCGAAGACATCATGCAGCGGCTGGCTTATTCCGGCGGCCTGCCTATCATCGACTATACGATCACCGCATCCGATGCCGCAGGCCCCTATGTCGCGTCAATTCCGAGCGATTACGGTGAAAAGGCACAACTGCCAGCAATGTCCTACACATCCACGCTCGAAAAGCTTGCCGAGCAGTTCCACATGAGCGAGACCTATCTGCAGGCTCTCAATCCGGGCACGGATTTCACGATACCCGGAACGATCATCAAGGTCATCAATCCCGGCAAGCCGAAGACCGGCACAGTTACCCGCATTGTTGCCGACAAGAGCAAGGAGCAGGTCCTGGCCTATGGCGAGGATGGAGGCCTGATTGCCGCCTATCCTGCAACCATAGGCTCAACCGACACCCCCTCGCCCACTGGAACCCATTCCGTTGAACGCGTGGCCTTGAACCCGGGTTATACCTACAATCCGAAGATCAATTTCAAGCAGGGCAACAATGACAAGATCCTGCAGATCCCGCCAGGACCCAATGGGCCGGTCGGCACGGTTTGGATTGCCTTGTCAAAACCAAGCTATGGCATCCATGGCTCCCCGGAGCCGTCAAAGATTGGCAAGACGAACAGCCATGGCTGCGTCCGCCTCACCAACTGGGACGCGACAGAGCTTGCCAAGATGGTAAAGCCAGGGGTGACGGTCGAGTTTGTTGACTGATCGACCGGCAAGGAACTGCATTGTCTTGCATTGGATCGCATGGGCTCGGCCGATCGCCTCGACGGCCGGCGCCATCAGGGACCACACGGGAAAATATCGTGATGACCCAACGACGCCGCATCCCTGCGGATAGATACCGTATGCACGGTTCTCGATGACATCAACGCCCTTGTTTCGACAAACCCGGTGTTGACAGTCAGGTCCTTTTCGGGCCTTTAGCGATTTATGAGTTTAAAAGTCAGGTAATGTCGAGTTGAAGGTATCGGCGGCACGGGGCGTCACACATCAGGAGTGGCGGCTTTGCGAGCGATTGCCCTCCCGTAGACGTCATTGCGACGCCAATCTCGACATAAGGCACGATCAAAGAATGTAGACGATTACCAGATGCTATTGTCCTTGATGAAGCGCGGCCTCGCGGCGCTCGTTCTACTGCTCGCCCTTTCCATCGCCGGCTTTGCGATCTTGCGGCTCATGCCCGGTGATTTCGTCACCGTTTTGCTGACCGCACAGATGGACGGCCAGATGCCAACGCCGGAAGTGGTGGCGGCTTTTGCGCGCGAAAGGGGCTTCGATGCGCCTCTGCCGGTTCAATATCTGCACTGGCTGGGCCAGTTTCTCGCCGGTGATATGGGACAATCTCTCATCCACAAGAGACCGGTCGCCGAGATACTGGGCGATGCTGCCTGGAATTCTCTGCTCTTGGCAGCGACGACCTTGATCGTGGCCCTGGCTGTAGCAATCCCAATTGCCACCATTTCGGCAATGCGTCCAAACACGCTTGTCGATCGATTGCTCATGATGTTCGCCGTCACAGGCATGTCGATGCCCACATTCTGGTATGCACTGCTCGCGAGCCTGTTCTTTGTCCTTTATCTTGGGCTCTTGCCAAGTTCCGGTTTCAGCACATCGGCGCACATTGTTCTGCCCACCCTGGTGGCGGCAACGGGTATCGCCGGGCTTCTGGCGCGCTATCTGCGCACTGTGCTGCTCGAGGAAAGCTCCAAGCCCTACATGCTGGCAGTGCGTGCCAGCGGTTGCGGTCCCGTGCGTGCGTTGGTGCGACACGCCTTTCCCAATGCGATGCCGGCAATACTGACGATTGTCGGAGCCCAGATCATCTATGTGTTCGAGGGAATGCTCGTCATCGAGACCATCTTCAACTGGCCCGGCATGGGACGACTTTTCGTCAATGCACTCATGAGCCGGGACTTTCCCATCATTCAGGCTTGCTTCATCACTATCGGTGGCGGCTATGTCATTGCCAACCTCATCGTCGATCTTGTCATCGCAGGTCTTGATCGCCGCGCATATGGGGCGGTCTGACAATGCCGAACATCTATCGACAGGGTGTGGTGAGATCGCGTGGCGGGCGCTTCCTTCGCCGTATGGGAAATATCCTCCTCGTCGTCGCGGCAATCCTGCTGCCGGCGCTCATGGTCTTTGGACCAATGCTTGCACCGCACGACCCCAATTACGCCGATATCCTGAACCGCCTGAAGCCACCGTCCATGGAATATCCACTGGGAACGGATGCCCTGGGCCGTTGCCTTCTGTCCCGCCTTTTGTGGGGAGCGCGGGTGACAATGCTGTGGTCGGCAGTGATCGTTACCGGCGCCGCGGTGATCGGCACGACAATCGGCCTTTACTGCGGCTATCGGCGCGGCTGGGTCGACGTCATCGCTATGCGTTTCGTCGAGGGGATTTCGGTCCTTCCCGCCCTTGCTATCGCGGTGGTCATTTCCAGTATGCTGGGCCTGGGTCTGCATGCTCTGGTCATCAGCCTGACTGTCGTCCACTGGACGGGCTATGCCCGTTTGGTGCGCAACATCATCGTCGGCGAATCCGGCCGCCTTTATGTGACCGCTGCGCGCGCCATGGGTGTGCCGCGCCGGCGCATTTTCATGAAGCACCTGCTTCCCAATATCGGCGGCCCGCTGATTGTCCTCGCCACCTATTCCATGTCGGGAATGATGCTGGCCTTTGCCGGCCTGTCCTTCCTCGGCCTTGGAGTGGAGCCGACAACACCGGAATGGGGAAAGATCATCGCCGACGGGCGCACGCACATGCGCTCGGTGCCACGTCTCGTCATGGCACCCGGCCTTACCATCATGACCGTCATCATCAGCCTCAACCTCATCGGGGATGCGCTGGCTGACAGATGGCGATCAGGTTCATCTCGAAGATAGGAGTATCCAAATGAAAAGACGTCAATTCCTGAGCCTCGGCACTGCCCTTGCCGCACTTGCCGCTACCGGCCTGCCGCAGCGTACCCTCGCCGCCGGCTCGGACGTTCTGGCAATTGGCGGGCAGACGGAATATCTGCCGCTCAACCCTGAAAGCGCGCGGTCGCGTTTTTATACCTCCGCAGAAATCAGCGAAACTCTCGTCTGGCTGGACTACGACATGGTACTGCAACCGTGCCTGGCGACAGCCTGGGAACGGGTGTCACCGCTGACATGGCGGTTCACACTGCGCCAGGGTGTGACCTTCCACGACGGCGCAGCGCTTGACGCAGCAGCGGTCAAGAACGCACTGGAGAAGATCACAGCCCTCATGCCCTATGCGCGTGACCTGCTTCAGATCAAGGAGCTTCGGACACCCGACGCTGAGACGATAGAAATCGAAACACTGGCCCCGTTTTCATCGCTTCCCAATCAATTGACCGATGCCGTAACCGTGATCCACGCACCATCTGCGTTCGACGATGATGGCAAATTTGTGCAGCCGGTCGGCACAGGCCCCTGGAAATATGTCGAATACCGTCCCCAGGACCGCACCATCGTCGAACGCTTCGACGGTTATCGCGGAGCAGCGCCCGCTTTCGCACGGATTGAATATGTCATGATCCCGGACGACAGTGCCCGCGTCATCGCCCTGGAAACTGGCGAGGTCGATATTCTCATTGATCTGCCGCGCGGAGACGCGGGGCGGCTCAGCCAGACTGACGGGATTTCAGTCGTTCAGGCCCCGATCTCGGGCATCAATTATGGTACCTTCAATTGCGCCGAAGGACGTCCGCTCCATGACGTCCGGGTCCGCCGCGCCATCAACCTTTTGATCGACCGCCAGCTGGTGGTAGACGGGGCTCTCGACGGCTATGGCCGTCCGGCCTGGCAGTTCTTTGCTCCAGGCTATTCCTGGCTACCCCAGACCGTGACGCCTTATTCCTATGACCCGGCGGCTGCGGCGGTTCTCCTGGAAGAAGCGGGCTATCAGAAGGTCGACGGCCAGTGGCAGAAGGACGGCCAGCCACTCGTCCTCAATGTTCAGGCCTATAACAACGGCACCGGAAACGGCTTCATCGCCGAAGTGATGGCTGCCCTTCTCAACCGCGAGGGTGTTGCCACCGATATCAATATTGGCACCTATGACGGCATGGTCGAGTTTGCCAGGCGTGGCGACTATGATATCGCCGTGCAGTACTGGACGCCAGAGCTGACGGCCGATCCGGACATGCACCTGACCTCGCAGTTCAAGAGCGACGCAGGCATGAACTGGCAATCCTGGAGCAATCCACGCTTCGACGAACTGGTCGACCTTGGCCGGACGCTGGATCGTGGACCGGAATGGGACAAGGTATATTCAGAGGTGCAGGACATTCTTCAAGACGACGCACCAATCGTCCCGCTTGTGCATGCGATCTACCTCAACGCATTGCGCTCGGACCTGCACGGATATCAGATCCACCCGACCCGGTTCTTCTTCAATCTCAAGGGGGTTAGCCGCGCCTGACGCGAGCGGCCGCAAGGTGTCGCGCCTTGCGGCCACATGATCATGACATCAGATAACACTCCCTTATTTTCCGTCCGTGATCTTGCCGTGACGTTTCACACCCGCCGGGGCGACGTCCCGGCGATACGTGGCGTGTCGTTCGATATTGCCAAAGGAGAAACCCTGGCACTGGTCGGCCGATCGGGATCGGGAAAGTCAGTCACGGCGCTGTCGGCACTGCGGCTTATCGCACCGCAAATCAGCTATACTTGTCAGGGTTCGGCTCGACTTGGCACATCGGAGCTTCTGACGGCTCCAGAGGCGACCCTGCGCGGCCTGCGTGGCAACCGCATTTCCTATATATTCCAGGAGCCGATGACGGCACTCGATCCCGTCATGCCGATCGGGACCCAGACAGAAAACGCTATCCGCCTGCATCGTCACGTCTCCAGGAAACAAGCGCGGGCGGCAGCGCTTGAGCTTCTCAGTGAAGTGGAGATATCGGATCCGGACAAGCGTTACAGCGCCATGGCGCAGGAGCTTTCCGGCGGCCAGCGGCAAAGGGTGTTGATTGCAATGGCGATTGCAAACAACCCGGACCTGCTGATCGCGGACGAACCGACAACCGCACTGGACGTCACAGTACAGGCGCAGATCCTGGCACTGCTGCGCCGACTAAGGGAAAGGCATGGCATGGCGATGCTCTTCATCAGCCATGACCTCGACGTGGTGGCCGAGATTGCCGACCGCGTCGCAGTCGTCGAGGCTGGTGCGATCTGCGAAATCGGCGCGGTAGAACAAGTACTTTCTCACCCGACCCATGAGGCCACGCGCAACCTGCTGGCGGCACGACCACACCCCTTGCCGGCATCCACGGCAGCAGCAGGCGCTCCACTGATAACGGTTCGAGATTTGACGGTCACGTATCGGCGCCCTCACCTCTTCCAGCGAAACGACAATACCGTGTCAGCGCTGAAAGGCATCGATTTCGATCTTCACCCGGGCCGCTGCCTGGCACTGGTTGGAGAAAGTGGCTCTGGAAAAACCACGGCCGGACTGGCGCTTGCCGGGCTGGTCAGCGCGGAAGGAATGATCAAAAGATCAGATAATTTCTCGTCTCGCGACATACAGACCGTGTTTCAGGACCCATATGGCGCCTTGTCGCCTCGAATGCGGATCAGCGACATCGTGGCGGAAGGTCTGGTGATCCAGCGTCCGCGCATTCCGAAAGCAGAGATCGGTGACCGCGTCAAAAGGGCTCTCGAAGATGTCCGGCTACCCGCCGAACTTACCCACCGCTATCCATCCGAACTTTCCGGCGGGCAACGACAGCGCGTCGCCATTGCGCGCGCCCTGGTCTTGCGCCCACGTGTCATTGTTCTCGATGAACCCACCTCCGCGCTGGATCTGCCAGTGCAGGCTCGCGTCCTCGAAACACTTCGCACGCTCCAGGAAAAATACGGGCTGTCCTATCTATTCATCAGTCATGATCTGCGCGCAGTTGCAGCATTGGCGCAGGACATTGCTGTCCTCAAAGACGGCCTGATCGTGGAAGCCGGCACGGCCTCACATGTCATGTCTTCGCCCGATCACCCCTATACGCAGGCCCTCGTCAAGGCGGCCATCGGCCACGTGCCGGAACCAGAAGGCTTGAGACAATGAAGATTTCCGTCCTCGATTCGCTCGAACACGTTGCGGGTGAAAACAGTGCCTCAACGCTTCAGCGTACCATCACCCTCGCTCGCGATGCAGAGCATCTGGGATGTCACCGTTTCTGGATTGTCGAACATCACAATGTCGCCTTCGAGGCGTGCCCGGCGCCGGAAGTACTGGTAGCCGCACTGGCTGGAGCCACAAGCCGTATCCGCATAGGTACTGGCGGGATCTTGCTCAACAACTACAGCCCTTACAAGGTTGCCGAGCAGGCGAGAACGCTCGGCGCGCTTTATCCCGGTCGCATCGACCTCGGCTTCGGACGTTCAGTTTCCGGTCCTGGACCGGATCTCGCCCTGAAACGTGATCGGGATGCAGAGCGGCATGACGATCAGGCCGAACTTGTAGCGGAGCTGGTAGAATGGCTGTCTGGCGTTGCACGCGATCAGGGTCCTTTCACAGGCATGGCGATCATGCCAGACCTCCCCGCCGCTCCCGATGGTTGGCTGCTTGCGGCGTCCGAGGCAACGGGGACGCTCGCCGGACGACTGGGCTTGCGGCTGGCCTGTTCCGCATTTCATCGGCCAGACCTCGTACCCGCCATCATTGCAGCCTATCGCGCAGCCTTTGTCCCTGCCAGACATGCAGCGGGCTGTCATGAGCCACAGGTCCTGATCGCCATCATGGGTTCGGTAGCATCGACGCAGGAAGAGGCTGAGCTGCAGGCAATGCCGATGCTCATGGCCAACGATCTGCGCCGTAAACAGGGTATCTTCCTGCCGCATCTCCCCGATGTGAATGCCGCAATTGCACATTTCGGCGGCGTGGTCCCTGGCGATTCGGAGCTTGCCACCCGCTTCACCATTGGCGGCGTCGACGAGATCTCGACCCATTTGCGACAAAAGGCCGAGGCGCTGGAGGTCGACGAAATTCTCTTCCGGCCGATGGCGGCAGATCCTGATCACAAGCGCACCGGCATTGAACTGCTCTGCCGCTCGCTTGGCTGACTAGAGTGTTGTTTGCGTCGAGCCTGCAAGGCCGCCTTCTGACATCCGTTGTGCCTATTCGCAGAATGGAGCGCTATGCCGCATTAGAGACAACTGAAGCGCCGGCGACCAAGAAACCCTCTGCTGCGACCGAACGGTCGCTATTGGAAAACGCCCATCATCGCGCTGATGTGGTTCCAATGTGCCCGTAGATGCCGTTATCGGACCAGCGGGTCGTGATGGTACGAAAGATCGTGATGCAGATCGACCCTGGAGGGCCTGACACCCGGATATCACCACGCCGCCTTATAGATGGAAAGCGCATCGGTTTCGCTAACCTCGCGCGGATTGTTCACCAGCAGTCTGGTCTGTTTCATGGCGTCGCGCGCCATTCCGACGAGATGCTCTTCTCCAATGCCAACATCGCGCAGGCGCGGCTGCAAGCCAAGTCTGGTCGACAGAGTCGCCAGTCGTTCGATGAACGCAGCACAGCGATCCTGGTCGCTCTGTTCCGATGCAAGATCAGGAAAGGCGTCAGCGGCAATCTCGGCATAGATGGAAGCAGCATCCACCGCATTGAAGCGCAGCACATGCGGCAACACCAGCGCATTGGAAAGGCCGTGGGGAATATGGAATGTGCCACCGATCGGATAGGCGAGTGCATGTACCGCCGCGACAGGAGAGTTTGCGAAGGCCTGGCCTGCCAGCATGGAGCCCAGGAGCATGGCACCCCGCGCCTCACGGTCCTTGCCGTCGAACACGGCCTTTTCGATATTGGCGCCGAGCAGTTGTAGCGCCTGGCGTGCCAACATCTTGGAAAGCGGATTGTTGTTGGCGCTCTTGGACGCATAGGCTTCGATCGCATGCACCATGGCATCAACGCCGGTCGCCGCCGTTATGTGCGGGGGAAGGCCAAGCGTCAGATCCGGGTCGAGGATGGCGATATCGGGCAGGATGATCGGGGACGAGACCCCCCGCTTCTCGTCGCCGCCCACAGTAATGATCGAAACAGATGTTACTTCCGAACCGGTTCCAGCGGTTGTCGGCACCAGTACGAGTGGAAGCCGGGGCCCCTTTGCATTTCCGACGCCCCATGCCCCCTCAATGTCTTCGTTGGAACCGCAAAGCAAAGCGACGACCTTCGCAACGTCAAGCGACGAGCCGCCGCCAAAACCGATCACCCCGGTGACGCCCGCCGCTTTTGCAGCCGTCATCGCTGCCTCAACAGTTGCAAGAGAGGGGTCTGCCTCAACACCGTCGAAAACAGTTACCTCGATGTGCGTATCTGCCAGGGACGTCAGCGCACAATCACAAAGACCAAGTTTTCGGAGCCCGGGATCGGTGACAAAGAGAACCTTGTTACCGAGCTTTTCACAGACCAAGCTGCCGATTTCGCCAGATGCACCCGGTCTGAAAAAGATTTGCGCAGTCGTACTGAAGACGAAGGGGTTCATGGAATTCTCCTTGATCTGCTTTCGCAGCATCATGCGTGCTGCAGGTTCTCGGGCAGTTTAACGCGCGGGATCTTGCCGGAGCACGTTAGGGGAATTTCGTTCACGATGAAAACCCGGTCCGGAACCTTGTAGACAAACAGCCGCTCACGGCAATGTTGCAGCAGGCCTGTGCATCAAAACTGTCGAGGGACTTCAATACCACGCAGGCAACCGGCACCTCTCCAAGCATCGCCTACGACATGCCAATAGCAGCGCAATCGCATCCCAACCGGTAGAACTCCAGCAAGCATGTCGAATGGCCAAACCTGGTGACCACTGGATCTGTGGGAGGTTCGGGTTGCTCAGGCCGCGGATTTGAGAAGAGAAACAAGCCTGCGCTTTGCAAGCCGCACTACGCGGGTTGGAACAAGATACATGACATCTTCGGCGAATGCCCTGGCATTCTCCCTCGCCTTGTCGAGATTGCTGACCCTTGCAGCATTCAGGGAATGAAGAGTGCCACCAACCTCGAAGAGTTCCTTGAAGGCAATTCGCTCGCCAATCGGAGTATCCAGAACATTGACACCACGCGCGGCAAGCAGGTCCTTGATAGCAAGAAGTGCCTTGGTCGTGACCATTGAATTCACGCGCGTCAGCACAACCGAATGCGCAATGTCGAGACCCGCCTTCTCTTTCATAAGTGCAAGCAGATCGAGGATCTGTGCAGCACCCTTCGCATCCATGGCCGATCCCTGTACCGGGATCAACACGTGATCGGAAAGGCCGATCGCGGTTGTCACAAGAGCATCCTTCGCCCCGGCAAGGTCGATGATGAAGTAGTCGATCTCATGAGACAACTCGCGAAGGTGGCACTGGAGCGATGCAATCGAAACTTCCGAGATAACTTCAATATTGTTGATGGGTCCTGTAATCTCTGCCCATTGGCTCATCCAGTGCTGAGGATCGCAGTCGATGATTGCTACCCGGTAGTCCTGACGGGCCAATTCTGTTGCAAGCAGAAGTGCTGCGGTTGTCTTTCCGGCGCCACCCTTGGCATTTGCAAATGAAATCACAGGCATGTTCAGTCCTCGAAGAGCAGGAGCCGTATTGCTCGCAGACGCACCATCAATGCATGGGTGCAGGACTGCATGATTAATTAACTATGGTTAATTAAATCTAAATTTCTGATTTCAACCAATTGGGCAAGCCACAGAACTAGAAGCGAAAGGCCGCAATGAAAGCACTTATGCCAGTATGGAGGCGCAAACGAGCTGTCAAATGGAACGCAGCACGGCCTAACTGCGTATAGGTAGAGCCGACAATGCGCGACGTCACATTGTCTTGATCCAGGGACATCAATGTCCGGGCCACCACCATTTCGGTCTGGCAGCAATGTTCAAAGACACCTAACCTGAGAGGACCGCTACATGACTGTTGTGCTTGCCACCGTATGTGAAGATGGAGTGGTAATCGGATCCGACTCTCAAATCACCGACAAGGGGCGGGACATGACATATCCCGCGGAGAAGCTTCACCCATTAGGCGATATGGCGGCCTGGGGCGGCAGTGGCGCGCGATCAGTGCTGACGGATGTAAAGCGTTGTTTCAATGAAAAGAGCGCTGCGATCCAGGAAGCGCCCGACATCGGTCGTGCGTTACAGGCACAAATGCTGCCGATCCTTCGCTATCACTACGACACCTTCATCCCGGACGCACCGGGAGAGGAAGACAGCGGAACTCCATCGGCCTATGTGATGGCCGCTGGATGGCGTGACGGCGAGCCTTGGATCATCGAAATCACGCCCTCGGGCATGATTGGGCACTACGCCGATATTGGTTTCCATGCAATTGGAAGTGGTGCAGCAATGGCTCAACAGGCTGGTTCCTTGCTGTCGCACTTCCACCTAACAAAACGGTCAGTGCGCTTTGGCTGCGCCGCGGTGCTACGTGTCCTCCACGCGCTCGATCTCACGTCTGCCAGCGTCGGCAAGCCGTTCAGCCTGTGTCGGATTAATGCGAAAGGTGCCCATCACCTCAACGAGGAAGAGATCGACGAAGTAGGCGACGTCGTGCGCCGATGGGAGGAAGCAGAACAGACCGTCATCGCTAAGATATTTGACTGATCCTGCCGGGTCACCAGGGGCAGCGTTATAGTTGCATCCCGTACAAAATGACCCAAATTCACGGCAGCAGATGATCATTGATCCCAAAGCCGGGCGATGCTCATAGTGGAGCGCTGCTCAGATCAGTCCGCTCTCAGCGCTCATCTTGATGCCGTCGACACGCAAACATTCGTCAGACGATGCGAGGCGATATCCGGGATTATGACGCTTTCAACGAACGCAACCTCATCGGGAACTGATCTCCGCGCAACTTTGTCTGCAATGGAAAATGCGTAACAGGTTCTCTGCAAATACGGGATCAAAATATCATCTGGCGTGACACCGGACGGCTGTCGGTCGTGGCAATGCGGACGGAGCGGCCCCATGGAGGAATTCATCGCCACGCCTGGCATATGGCACGCTTGTTCGGATGGAGATGAGCGCATCTCTCAAGGATACCCCTGGATGAGACGACACGGGGGCGATTTCTCACGGCGGAGACAACCGCCATGTATCCGACATCGTAACCTTTGTGGTCGCGACCCGGGTTGAAGCCCGAGCCGCGATCGCATGCAGCTCTCAAAAAGACATGGTTCAGAAGCAGTCGACGTACAACTGTTTCGTGTTCTCAAGCGTCATCTTGACCGGATTGCCACCACAGCTCGGGTCTTCGATTGCCATGGCTGTCAGTTCATCGATCCGGTCCTGCTTGACGCCCATGGCGGTCAGGTTTTCCGGAACACCAAGCTCCGAGCGCAGGGACAGGACGTAATCGTAGAAACCGTCAAACCCGCCGGAAATCCCGAGATAGGCGCTGGCGCGTTCAATCTTCTCCTCAATTTCCGGGCGATTGAAGCGCAGCACCGGTGGCATAACAACAGCATTGGTCATGCCGTGATGGGTATTGTAAATCGAGCCGATCGGATGCGACAGTGAATGGATGGCGCCAAGTCCCTTCTGGAAGGCGACGGCCCCCATGGCCGCGGCTGCCATCATGTTGGACCGGGCCTCGATGTCCGTACCATCCCTGAAGGCGCGCGGCAGGAATTCCTTCACAAGCCGCATGCCTTCAAGCGCTATTCCCTGGCTCATCGGATGAAAATGCGGTGAGCAATAGGCTTCCAGGCAATGGGCAAATGCGTCCATGCCGGTACCGGCCGTGATCACCTTCGGCATGCCGACGGTGAGTTCAGGGTCGCAAATGACGATGCCTGGCAAGAACTGCGGATGGAAGATGATCTTCTTCACATGAGTTTCGGAATTGGTGATGACGGATGCCCGTCCGACTTCCGACCCGGTCCCTGCAGTCGTCGGAACGGCCACGATAGGCGCGATACCTTCTGTACTTGCACGCGTCCACCAGTCGCCGATGTCTTCGAAATCCCAGACCGGCCTTGTCTGACCGGCCATGAAGGCGACAGCCTTGCCAAGATCGAGACCCGAACCGCCGCCGAAGGCCACGACGCCGTCATGGCCGCCGTCACGGAACGCTTTCACGCCGGCATCAAGGTTCTTTTCGTTCGGATTGGGGTCGACTTCGGAAAAGATCGCCCGCCCAAGTCCCGCCTCGGCGAGGATATCAAGTGCGTTGCCTGTGATTGCCATCGAGGCCAGTCCCCGATCCGTGACAAGCAGCGGCTTTTCGATGCCGAGCGATTTGCAGGCATCCGCCAGTTCCCTGATCCGGCCACGGCCGAGCTTGACGGCTGTTGGATAGCTCCAGTTCGCGACGATGTTCATTGCGTGACTTTCTTAAGATGGTAGGATTTTGGTCTGGTGAGGTTGTGGAATCCGAGAACCGAAAGCGAGCCCCCGCGGCCGGTTTCCTTGACACCAGTCCAGCAGAGCGCCGGATCAAGATAGTCGGCTCTGTTCATGAAGATGGTTCCAGTCTCGATCTCCTGGCCAATCCGCCCTGCCCGCTCGGGATCTGTCGTCCACAACGACGCAGTCAGGCCGTATTTGCTGTCGTTCATCAAGGAGATGGCTTCTTCGTCATTGCTGACCTTCATGATGCCGACAGCCGGTCCGAAGGTTTCCTCGCGCATGAATGGCATCGTGTGATCGACATCAACCAGGACCTGCGGTGCAAGATAGGCTCCACCATCATCTGCCGGAAAGAGTTTCGGATCGACAAGCGCTCTTGCACCACGCGACACGGCATCTTCAACCTGTTCACGGACGATCTTTGCAAAGCGTTTATTTGCCATTGGCCCGAGGGTTGTTTCCTGTTCCAGCGGGTTTCCAAGCTTGTAGTTCGAGACCCACGCGACAGACTTTTCGACAAACTGGTCAAAGAGTGAAGCGTGCACGTAAATCCGCTCGATCCCGCAGCAGCACTGTCCGGAATTGTAGGTGGCACCATCCATCAGCGTGTCGACGGCGGCATCGAGATCGGCGTCTTCCATGACATAGCCCGGATCCTTGCCGCCAAGTTCAAGACCGATGCCCGTGAAGGTTCCTGCAGCGGCACGTTCCATCGTGCGGCCACCTTCGACCGAACCGGTAAAGTTGATGAAGCCGAAGCTGCCGGCAGCGATCAGCGCCGAAGTCGTCTCATGATCGAGAAAGAGGTTGATGAAGACATCTTCGGGAACACCGGCCTCGACAAAGGCGCGCACCATGCGTTCACCGACAAGCAATGTCTGCGTTGCATGCTTGATGGCCACTGTATTGCCGGCCATGAGTGCCGGTGCGATGGTGTTGATGGCGGTCATGTAGGGATAATTCCACGGCGCGATCACGAAAACGACGCCGTGCGGCTCGCGTGCGATGCGCCGTTCAAAGCTTCCGCTTTCCTCAACCACCAGCGGTGCAAGGGCGTCGGCCGCAATCGAGGCGACATAGTTGGAGCGCTCGTTGAAACCCTTGAATTCACCGCCATAACGGACCGGTCGCCCCATCATCCAGGCAAGTTCCGGCACCACCTCATCGGCCATTTCATTGAGCCTGGCTGCACCTTTCATCACGAGTTGCACACGTTCCTCAAGCGGTCGCTTCGCCCAGGATTTCTGGGCCTTGCGAGCGCGCTCGATAGCATTGGAGGCCTCTTCAAGAGACATGGCCTTTCGTTCGGCATAGACCGAGCCGTCAATCGGCGAGATGCACTGGATCATGGTCATGATCACTCATTCCTGTATTTTTGAACTTCCAGACTGAGCACTAGGCCCTTTCGAAGCCGCGCGCCACTTCCCAATCGGTAATGCGCCGATCGTACTCTTCCTGCTCCCATTGTGCAGAGCGCGTGTAATGGTCAACGACATCATCGCCAAAGGCCTCACGCAACATGGCAGAATCCCGCATCAGGGCGGTTGCATCGCGAAGCGTGTGCGGAATTTCACGAACATCCTTGCCGCCATAGGCATCACCGACGAAGGCTGGCTCGAGGGCAAGCTTCTTTTCGATCCCATCGATACCGGCAGCAAGAAGCGCAGCCATTGCAAGATAGGGATTGAGGTCGGAGCCGCCAACACGGCATTCGATACGAATGGCCTTCGTACCGTCGCCGCAAAGCCGATACCCTGCGGTTCGGTTATCCTTGCTCCAGATCGCCTTCGTCGGCGCAAATGTCCCGGCCATGAAGCGCTTGTAGGAGTTGATATAGGGTGCGAGGAAATAGGTGATCTCGCCGGCATGCGCCAGGAGGCCTGCAACGTAATGGCGCATCATTTCGGACATGCCGTGCTCGGCATCCCTGTCGAAGAAGAGAGGCGTCTTGCCGTCGGCGCTCCAAAGTGACTGGTGGACATGCGACGAGCTTCCCGCAGCATTCTGGTTCCACTTGGCAAGGAAGGTAATTGCCTTGCCCTTCGACCAGGCGATCTCCTTTGCTGCATTCTTGATGATCACATGACGATCCGCCATGGTCAGCGCATCGGCATAGCGGACATTGATTTCGCCCTGGCCGGCGGACGCTTCACCCTTGGAGTTCTCCACGGGGATGCCGGCGCCCTGGAGGCCGTTGCGCATGGCGCGCATCACATCTTCTTCCTTGGTGGTCTGGAAGATATGATAGTCTTCGTTGTAGGCACTGGCTGTCTTGAGATTTCGGTAGCCTGAGGTATGCGCATCCTCATAGGTCTGGTCGAAAAGATAAAATTCGAGCTCGGTCGCCATGAAGGCTTTGAGACCCATGGCCTCCAGGCGCGCGACCTGCTTCTTGAGAATGGCGCGCGGCGAATGCGGCACCTCATGGCCGTGGTGATCGAGGACATCGCAAATGACAAGGGCGGTTCCTTCAAGCCATGGCAGGCGGCGAAGCGTCGAAAGATCCGGCTTCATCGTATAGTCGCCGTACCCCTTCTCCCAGCTTGTCGCCTCAAACCCGGAAACGGTTTCCATCTCCATGTCGGTCGCAAGCAGATAGTTGCAGCTATGGGTCTCTTCGTAGGCACCGCCGACAAAGAATTCGGCGTGGAAGCGTTTGCCCATCAGGCGCCCCTGCATGTCGACGAGGCATGCAAGTACGGTATCGATGCGGCCCTCGGCCACATCCTTCTTCAGATCGTCAAAACTGTAGGTCAAGGTCATTTAAGGCAGTCCTGGATGAGCATATTGTCGGGCCGGACCGGGCGAAGAACGCCCGGTCCGCACTCTTGTCTGTGGTTCAACCGTAACGATACGGAGCACCTGCGTTGCGCATGGTTTCCTGATATTTCTTCAGGATTTCAACCACCTTGGCATTGCGTGGGCTCTTGGCGGCAATTTCGTCCCAGAAGGTCATTGCCATGTCTTCCACGGTCTTCCATTCGGCCTCGGGGATCGTGGTCAGTTCAAGCTTGCCACCCGACGTGCGGTAATGGGCTTCACCCCACCAGTACCAGTGCTGCCGGTAATAGTGCGAGGAATCCATTGCCAGCCTGAAGAGTTCCTTCAGATGCTCCGGTACTGCTTCCCACTTTTCGGTATTGGCGAAGAACGAACCCGACCATGCACCGGAAATGTTGTTGGTGAGGTAGTATTTCGTAACATCCGCCCAGCCGACGCTGTAGGTTTCGGTGGCACCGCACCAGGCAATACCGTCGATTTCCCCGGTCTGAAGTGCGACTTCGATATCTTCCCAAGGAAGGGTCACTGGAACCACACCGAGGCGCGAGATGAACTGACCGCCGGTCGGGAAGGTATAGACACGCAAGCCCTTCAGGTCTTCCAAGCTGCGGATCGGCTTGGTGGTCGCGAAGTTGCACGGATCCCATGCGCCTGCAGATAGCCAGGTAACACCGGGGATTTCGCTATAGGCTTCTTCCCAGATCTCCTTCAGGCCATACCAGTTCCACAGCACTGGGACATCCAGGCTGTAGCGTGAGGCGAACGGAAAATAGGCCCCGAAGACGGCAACATCGACTGGCGACGCCATGGAATCGTCATCGCTTTGAGCAGCATCGATGGTACCGGACTGCACGGCGCGGAAGAGTTCTCCCTGGGGGACCAACTGGTCTGCCGTGAAGAGATCGATGACCATCTCACCATTGGCGGCCTTGTTGAAGGCCTCGACTGCCGGCTTGATGACATGGTCGGCGAGTGCCGGACCGGCATAGGTCTGCAGTCGCCACTTGATCGGGCTTTGCGCCCTCACATGGGGTGCGGCGAGTGTGGTTGCGCCAACAGCACCGACACCGCCCAGGACGGATTTGCGCAGGAAGTCGCGCTTGTTCATGCTAGTCTTCTTGATATCGCTCATTTCAAGCCTCCCGTTAACGTATTTGGATCTGCTCCATTTCTGATAGACGCCGAGCGCTTCCGGTCTCGCCGTCTTCCTGGTTTGCGAATTGCTCCATGGCTCCTCCCGCGCAACAAGGGTTTATCTCTTGCCGGAATAGACTTCCGGCAACCACATCGCGATGTCCGGAAACACCATGATGATGATCATGCTCAGCACCATCAGGAAGAAGAACGGAATGATGGAGCGATAGATGTCGACAATCGTGATCTCCGGTGGCGCCATCGCGCGCATCAGGAACAGATTGTAGCCGAAGGGTGGTACGATATAGGCAATCTGGCAGGTGATCGTATAGAGGATGCCGAACCAGATAAGATCGAAGCCCATCAACTTCACCAACGGAATGTAGAGTGGCGCGACGATAACCAGCATCGCCGTATCATCGAGGAACATGCCAAGAATGATGAAGGAAAACAGCATCATTGAAAGGACACCCCATGGGCTGAGTTCCCAGGTGTGCAGAAGCAGGTTCTCGATTGCGTCGATGGCGCCAAGTCCATCATAGACCGCGCTGAAGCAGAGGGCGCCGAGGATGATCCACAAGAACATCGCCGACACGGCCAGTGTGTTGCGAAGCGTGCTGTCCAGGACCTTGTAGGTAAGCTTTCCCGTAAACAACGCGGCAAGCAAGGCAAGCAGCGCACCGACCATCGAAGTCTCGACAAGGCTCGTCGTTCCGGTCAGGAACAGGCCCATGATGGCGGCAAACAGTCCGAACGGCAAAAGTCCCTCGCGCAACAGGACAATCTTCTCGCGAAGCGTAATATTGGCGCGCTCTTCCGCTGGAAGGGCGGGGCCAAGTTCGGGCTGCACAAGGCAACGGATGTAGATATAGGCCGTGAAGAGGATACCCATCAGGATGAAAGGACCGATACCCGCCAGCCACAGCTGCAAGACCGGCTGGCGCGCAATCATTGCATAGAGAATGAGCACGACGCTTGGCGGCCCCATGATGCCGAGTGACGAACCACCCTGGATGACCCCGGTGATCATCACCTTGTCATAGCCCCGCCTTAGGAGTTCCGGCAGTGCGACTGTCGCGCCGATCGCCATGCCGGCGACCGAAAGGCCATTCACCATGGAGATGATGATCATCAAGCCCATGGTGCCCATTGCAAGTCCGCCACGGACGGATCCGAACCAGACGTGGAACATCCGGTAGAGATTGTTGGCGATACCGGATTCAGACAGCATGTAGCCCATGAAGACGAAGAACGGGACCGTGATCAACGGGTACCAATTGAGGACCTGGAAAGCCGCATTGAAAGGAAGTTCAAACGAACCCTTGCCCCAGAGCCAGAGTGCTGCGCCCGCACCAACCGCGCCGATGACGCCATAGACGCGCTGACCGGTCGCCATCAGGAGCAACATGGAGGCGAACATGAAGAGGGTAATGAATTCGGAGCTCATGCAATCGGCCTTCCGCGTGCTTCGGCGACATCTCTGAATAATTGGGCAATCGTCTGCAGCAGCATCAGGAAGATGCCGATCGTCATGATCGTCTTGATGGGCCACAAAAGGGGTGCCCAGGCTGTATAGTTCTTCTGGTTGTATGTGATCGAATATTCAGTGGAGGAGACGCCACCCCAGAACAGGACCACCAGATAGAAGATCACAAACAGGATCGTCAGAGAATCGGTGATTGCGCGTGTTTTCGGTCGCATCATCCCGTAGAAAAGATCCATTCGCACATGTGCGTCGAGCTGCATGGAATAGGCACCGCCAAGCAGGTAGTATGCCGACAGCATGAACTGCGACATCTCCATGACCCAGTTGATCGGGTAGCCGAAGAAGATGCGCATGACGCTGGAGTAAAGCAGGATGCCACCCATCGGAAAAAGGAGCCACATCGCAAAGATGCCGACCTTCTTGTTGATCGCATCCACGGTATGGACGTAACCTGTGATAAGCTTAGGCATGGCACGCACTCTCGTCCGCATAGGCCTCGCCTTCAAGTAGCAGTTTCATCCGCCTCCCCTTCTTTCCCTCCTTGTGCCGGCACCGCCGACACGCTCCTCAATCACTTGAGCGACGCCACCCCCTCGACGAGCAGGCCACTCAGGAAGTCTGCAGCAACACCCTGCCCGACTTCATCCACGATCAGGTCGTTGCGTATCTCGATCATTACGTTCAAAAGCCCTGCGGGCAAGGCCTGAAGTTGAAGGGTATGAGTAACGCCATCACCTGGTCCGTATGGTTCGTTTCGCTCGACCCGAAAAACATGGTTGTCAGCCGCAGCATTCAGCATCGCGTTTGCCAGACGGTCGTCCTCATCATGTAGGATACCGATCTCCACCTCACGCTTCTTGCCGTGATAGGTCGGCGTAAAGCTGTGGATCGTTACGAGCACGGTTGCCTGACCTCTGCCCTTGCGTGCCTCGATTTCACGACTGATCGCGCCCTGAAACGGCAGGTAGACCGCCTCCGTCCGCAGCCGGCGCTCTTCTGAAGAAAGATTTTCATTTTCCGGAATTCGGAAGATCTCACTGGTCGCTGGCATCGCCGCAGGTGATTCCGGCGGCCGATTGCAATCATAGACGAGACGCGAGAACCTTTGATGGATCAGGACTGCATCGAGCTGCCGCGATATGAGGCGTGCAACGGCGAGTGCTCCCGGATCCCAGGCGATGTGGGAGGAAAGCGCTTCGTCGGAAAGTCCGAGCGTTCCGTAGCGCTCAGGCAGGCGCTTCGACGCATGTTCGCAAACGAGAAGAACCTCGCCTCGACCGTCGGGATTGTCGACTGCCACAGGCTCGCCATCGGCTTTAGCGAAAAATTTCAAATCACCCTGCATGTCCCCGAACCGGCTGATGAAACAGTAAGAAGAGAATTCTTCATCTTTGCTGTTCCGTCAATGCCATTCTTGAAAAAATCTTTTCATTCCAGCATTGACTTCGTTCGGAAAAGAACAGTTAAATTCCGGGGACCTGGCAAAGACCGGGAAGGGAAAACTGGTGGCAACAGCTACACGCACCGTTTCTGAAGCTATTCGCAGTCGTTATGACGGTCTGACGCGTTCAGAAAAACAACTGGCCAACACGATCCTGGAAAATTACCCCGTGTCAGGCCTCGGGAGCATCACCACGATTGCAGACCATGCAGGCGTTTCGACGCCAACGGTTGCACGCATGGTACAAAAGCTTGGTTTCAAAGGCTATGCGGAATTCCAGGCTTGCCTGCATCACGAACTCGAGGAAACGATCTCCAACCCGATCACCAAGCATGATCGCTGGGCCCTCAACGCACCTGGGACTCACATCCTCAACCGCTTTGCAGATGCGGTCACGGCGAATTTGCGCGAAACGCTTTCCGATATCGACACCCGAACATTTGAAGACGCCGCAGCGCTTCTGGGCGACCGAAACCGCAACATCTACTTTGTCGGTGGCCGCATTACGGGACCGCTGGCCGAGTATTTCTTCACCCATATGCAGGTGATTCGCCCGAAGACAACGCTGATTTCCACGAACTCCAGTTCCTGGCCCCAGCACGTCTTGAACATGAGCCCGGGTGATGTACTGGTCATCTTCGACATTCGCCGCTACGAGCAGGAGATGGCAACACTTGCCGAGGTCGCCAAGGCAAATGGGGTGAGCATCATCCTTGTTACCGACGCCTGGGGTTCTCCGGTTTCTGCCCATGCAACACACACCTTCCAGGTGCGCATCGAGGTGCCAAGTGCATGGGATTCGTCGGTCGTCATACTTTTCGTCGTCGAGGCGCTGATCGAAACCGTTCAAAGCGCGACCTGGGACAAGACACGCGAACGCATGAACTCACTTGAGGAGCTTTTCGAGCGATCGCGTCTCTTTCGTCGCCATAACCGCAATCAGTAGGCGCGAACAGCAGGCGCGATCATGCCGTCCCGTTACAATGCGCAAAGCAGTCATTCAAAGTTGACCTTCGCGTGTCGACGCTGGGCGCCGTGAATATGATCACTTTGGCGGCGATGGCGAGCAAGATACTGATAATTTTATAGTATCGTCCTCAACCTTTGGGCAACAGGATTTTTTATCCTGGACTGCGAGTATTTTTCCGGGAGGCTTCGGATTAAAAAACCTCTGCTCGATGAAGAAGCCGAGCAGCATCATGAACGCACACCGATATATCGTTTCGTCCATGGAAGCGTTCTGTCGACCGCTTCAGGTCTATCATAAATGCGTTGAAGAGCGACCGCAGTTTTAAGGCGGCCCCGTTATCTCGACGTCCTGGAACTCATCGCTGTTGAAGACGTTGCTTCATCGAGAAAGACCAAATTTTCCACCGATCCAATCCGGGAACGTGAAATGGCCATGCAGAGCAAGCTCATCCACAATGCTGATGGACAGCAGACATATGCCATCATCTTGACGACTGGCGATGAGGTGAGCGCGTGCCTCAAGAAGTTTGCAGCAGATGCAGCACTTCAAGCCGCAAGTTTCAAGGCGATCGGTGCGTTCCAGAGCGCGCGTCTGGCGTTTTTCGATTGGCAGTCAAAAAGCTATATTCCCATCGAGGTGACCGAGCAGGTCGAGGTTGCCTCTTTGACCGGTGACGTCACCATCGGCACCGACGGCGAGCCTGCCTTGCATGTCCACACAGTACTCGGGCGACGCGATGGAAGCGCCGTGGCGGGGCACCTCCAATCCGCAGAAGTTCGCCCGACTTTGGAGATCATTCTCACGGAATCGCCGGAATATCTGCGCAAGAAATTTGATCCGGAAGTCGGCCTCGCACTGATCAAACCGGACTTGTAGAAACCAAAGCTCTGCGATGTGTCAGGACCTGGATCTGCTGGCAGCGGAGCATTTTGATATGTGCACTGCTCCTAGTGATGCCAGCTTGGAAACGGATCAGGAAGGTCTCGCCAGCGGCCTGGCATGTAATCTCGCTCGCCAACGAGACACCCATCGAGTTCGGTCCGGATATTTTTTTCATCCATCGGGTCGCAGCCGATGAAGACGATCTCTTGCCGCCGGTCGCCCCATGTCGGATCGAGATAGGGCTTCATCGCCGCGCGCCATTCCGGATGATCCGGCCATTGCTGCTTCGGGACCGACGCCCACCACAAGCCGCGCTTGCCCGTACGGATCAAGGCCCCGGCCTGGCTGATCTCCCCGACATGATGCGGGCGCGTCGCAAGCCAGAAGAAGCCCTTGGCGCACACGACACCGGGCCATGATTTGCCAATGAAGGCATTGAGTTTCATCGGATCGAACGGGCGGCGCTCACGATAGACGAAAGAGCGAATGCCATATTCTTCGGTCTCGGGAATATGGTCCTTGAAGCCGTTCAGCTCTTTGAACCAGAGCGGGTTCTGCTCGGCCTTCTCGAAATCGAAACGCCCTGTATCCAGCACACGATCAAGCGGAACCCTGCCAAAATCCGTCTCGATCAGCTCCGCGTCGGGATTGAGCGCGCGGATGATCTTGCGGGCCAGATCAAGATCGTGCGCTGGCGTGTCGGAAACCTTGTTGAGGACGATCACGTCGGCGAACTCGATCTGCTCGACCAGAAGGTCGACGAGCGCACGATCGTCGCCCTCCCCGGCCGTTTCGCCGCGGTCGCGCAGAAAGTCCTGGGACGAATAGTCTTTCAGGAGATTGGCCGCGTCGACGACCGTCACCATGGTGTCGAGGCGTGAGACATCAGACAGGCTTTTGCCATTCTCGTCGCGGAAATCGAAGGTGGTGGCGACGGGCAGCGGCTCGGCGATGCCAGTGCCCTCGATCAGCAGATAGTCGAACCGGCCTTCCTGCGACAGGCGCCGCACTTCATTGAGAAGGTCGTCGCGCAAGGTGCAGCAGATGCAGCCATTGGTCATCTCGACCAGCTTCTCGTCAGTGCGCGAAAGGTCCGCGCCGCCATCGCGCACGAGTGCGGCGTCGATGTTCACCTCGCTCATATCATTGACGATGACGGCGACGCGGCGGCCTTCGCGATTGTTGAGGACATGGTTGAGCAACGTCGTCTTGCCGGCTCCGAGGAACCCGGAAAGCACCGTGACGGGAAGGCGGTTGGAAGGTTTGGCTGTGTCGAGCATGGCGAGTCTCACGAGGTTTAAAGACGTGCTGAAGGAATGCGCCGGCCTTTGCGGCCGGGCGCCGGTGAAGCGTGGAGGTAAATTCGCGGTCAGTGCGCCTGCATCTCGCGCACGATTTCCTTCGCATTCAGGGAGGACGGATAGTAGGTCGGCCAGTTGGTCACTTCCTCCAGCAGGGCGGCCCGATCATCGCCCCAGTAGAGGTGATAATGATCGGCTGCATTCGGTGCGATCCTATGGTCACTGAACTGGATGTATTGCGGCGCCCCCTCGTCTCCTTCGGTCTTCCTGAAGATGAAACGAACGCCGCGATTGCCCACCTCGTAGGTCAGGATTTCATAACCGTCGCTGGCATAGCGTGCCTCCAGCGGCTTGCCGTCCTCGAAGAAGGTGACGGCATCGCCATCGATCCTGATGCGCTCGACATTGGTGCGGTAGCCGATTTCATAATAGGCCTTGTATTCGTCGACGCTTTTGTCGCCGTGCTCGGCTTTGTGAGCCATGACCGGATCAAGCGTTCCATCTTTCAGATAGGGATAGACCGACTGCCAATCGCCCGCCCAGTCCGTCAGGGTCCGCTCTTTGACCTGATCGTCTTCGAAGTAGCCCTTGTAGATCTGGTCATCGCCGTGATCGTGAGCGTGGCTGTAACCTTTCTCGCCGTCGTGGGCGTGGATCTTGCCGGTTCCACCGACGGCGACGATGTTGAACGGCTTGCCCTCGACGGCGATCTCGCCGGCGCGCTCAAAGGATACGGCATTAACCATATGCAACTTTGCCTTCAGCGGATCGGTGACGACGATATTGTCGCCTGCAACCGCAATACGCGGACGCGGATCATTCCAGTGACCCTCCATCGAATAGGGTTCGGTCAGTTTCAGCGACTGCGCGATCTTGCCGTCAAGCACGTCGAGTTTGTGCAGTTGCCCGTCCTCGGTGATCACATAGGCGAAGCGCGGACGGATCGGATCAACGGCGAAATGCACGCGCCTGGTTGGAAGCTGTACCAGTTGAAAGCCATCTGCACCTTCTAAGGGATCGACAAGAACGACACGATCCGGACCGTAATTGCCGATGAAATACTGCAACCCCCTGCCGCCGATCAGCGTCGAGGAACTGCCTTCCGGAAGCGAGGATGCATAGGGTAGATGCTCGATTGTCGGAGCGCCGCCATCCTGCTTGATCAGCAGCAGGCCGGTGTCGCAGGCGAGCGCAAAGAGGCTGCCTGAGCCCGCCGAGCCGTGCAGGCCCGGGCATGCCATGTCTTCACCAACGGTATTGCCCTCAAAGTCGACCACGCGCGCGCCGATCGGCTGCTTCGATGCGTCTTCCGGGTTCGGGATCGAGACGACGGCATGGTTCTGGTAGGGAACGCCGACGCCATGATGCGGCGACACCACATTGGCGCTACGCACGTCCAGCTTTTCATCGAGCGCGGCCTTCTCGGTGAATACGCGAACCTTGTCCTCGCCGTCGAACCACTGGGCGATTTTGCCCTGCACCTCCACGAAATGCGCAGGCTTGTCGCCATCGATGTGGATGTGAAGCAGTTCCACATCATCGACATTGAGCTCTGCATGATCGCCATGGTCATGGAACGAAATACCGGTCGAGATGGCGTTGACCTCTCCTTGTGCCCCCTGGACCGCGAACACGGTCTCGCCGCTTAACGAGCGGTGCAGCGTCGCCGGTCCCTTAAGCTTGAAGGTATCGAGAAGCTTGCCTTCAATCGCGTCGATGACCTTGACGACCGGCTCGGCGTGGTCGGCCACGAACAGTCGCCATGCCGTGACATTGTCCTCGTCCGCAAAGGCAGTGCCGCCGCACAAAGCGGCGGCGATCGCAAGAATGGACGTCCCCAGGATCATTTGTTTCATCTGTCTCTCCTTCTCAATGATATAACATTACATTAGCGGGCCGAATTGTCCCTGAATTGGCTGAATACCCAGCCGCGATTTCAGACGGCTGTGAGCGTTTTGATGTTGTGGCGCATTATCTCGACAGGGGTTGCAGCAAGACCAGCTGGCTACCGCGCCACTCAGTTGCGGGACCGCCGGGGCGCCGAGCGTCAAAATTGCCAAAAGCACGTACTTGCCAGGCATTGGGGGCAGGCTTCGATTGTGTCAGCGCGTCTCCTATACCTTACGTAATGTTATACAGTTACGCTTACCAACACATATTCGAGATTGCAATAGACTTCATAGAGAACGAGGAAGGTTCAGCCGGAAAAAGGCTGAGGAAAGAAGAAATTCCGACCTCAGGTATCGCGACTACAACGGAGCAACTTCAGTCTTGGCATTGTCCAAGCTGTGTTCCGGGTAACCAGCGCCGCTTCAAAAAGGTGATCAAATCAAATAATGATGTAAAGATATAAACATTTCTTTATATGATATTGACAACACACGTTCCATATCAGATGCTGATCACCGTCATGGTTCTGCGCTCATTATCGTCAATGGTCGCAGCTAAGAGGGAAGCCGGTGCGCGAATGCAATGCCGGCGCTGCCCCCGCAACTGTAAGCGGCGAGCCGAACGTCCATTGAAGTCACTGGAGCGCATGCTCTGGGAAGACGGGCGCAGGCGACGACCCGCGAGCCAGGAAACCTGCCGTGACGAAATGTCGTCAACGGGCGGGGTGTCCCGGTGTGTCGCAGCAAGATCTTTGCTACGCGTCCGCTGACCCGGTCCCAACATTGGGGTAAGTCATGTCTCTATCAACCATTCCTATCGCGACGCTCGGTGTGCCGCGCATCGGTCGTAACCGCGAGCTAAAATCGGCTCTTGAATCTTACTGGGCCGGCAAATCCTCTGCCGACGATTTGCTCAAAGCAGCAAGAAAGCTTCGTGCTGAAAACTGGATCGAGCAGCGTGATCGCGGCGTTACGAAGATCCCGTCCAATGATTTTTCACTTTACGACCATGTGCTCGATACCGCAGTCATGGTGGGTGCAATCTCTTCTCGCTACGGCTGGGCAGGAGGCGAAGTCCCGCTCGATACCTATTTCGCCATGGCGCGCGGCAGTAACGGCGAAGACGCATCCAGTTGCGGCCATACCGGTCACGGCCATGGCGTTACGGCACTGGAAATGACGAAATGGTTCGACACCAACTATCACTACATGGTGCCGGAACTCGCCAACGATCAGACATTTTCGCTCACCTCGACGAAACCGCTCGATCACTTCCTCGAAGCCAAGGCACTCGGCATCCACACCAGGCCGGTCCTCCTCGGACCCGTCACCTTCCTCAGGCTCGCCAAGTCGCATCACGAGGGTTTCAATCCAATCTTGCTCCTGCCCAAGCTGCTGCCCGTCTACGAGGAGCTCTTGCGCAAGTTTGCGGCGGCCGGCGCGGACTGGGTTCAGATCGATGAGCCGGCATTGGTTCTCGATACCGTGCCCGACGAACGAGATGCATTCGAATTCGCCTATTCGAAGCTTTCCGTGGCCGCTCCTGAATTGAAGCTGATGCTCACCACCTATTTTGGCGCGCTTGGACACAATCTCGAAACAGCACTCTCCCTGCCGGTCGCAGGTCTGCATGTCGACCTCGTGCGCGCACCGGAACAGCTGGAGCCGATCGGTCGACTTGCCCCGAAGGAGATGGTGTTGTCGCTCGGCCTGCTCGATGGCCGAAACATCTGGCGGGCCGATCTCCCTGCGATCCTCGAACAGATCAAACCTGTCGTCACTGGCTGGCCGATGGACCGCATCGAGATTGCACCGTCGTGCTCGCTGCTGCACGTGCCGATCGACCTAGAACTTGAAACGGTGCTTGATACCGATGTGAAGTCCTGGCTCGCCTTCTCGGTCCAGAAAATGGACGAACTGCTCGTCCTTTCACGAGCATTGTCGGAAGGGCCGGTTTCTGTTTCTAAGGAACTGAAGGCTTCTGCCGAAGCAGTTGCTGCCCGCAAGTCATCCCTGAAAGTCCACGATCCGCTGGTGGAAGGGCGCATTGCCGGCGTCGGCGATGCTATGAAGAGGCGCCGCAATGCGTTTGCGCAGCGCCGCGGGCTGCAAGATGCAGGGCTGAAGCTCCCGGTCTTCCCGACGACGACGATCGGCTCCTTCCCGCAGACCCCGGAGGTGCGCAAGGCACGTGCCGCCCATCACAAAGGAGGACTGGACTACATCGCGTATGAAGCTTTCCTCAGAAAAGAGATTGAATCCACGATCCGCTGGCAGGAGGAGATCGGCCTAGACGTGCTCGTCCATGGCGAGTTCGAGCGCAACGACATGGTACAGTATTTCGGCGAGCAACTCTCGGGCTTTGCCTTCACCAGACACGCCTGGGTGCAAAGCTACGGCTCGCGCTATGTCCGCCCGCCGATCATCTTCGGCGACGTCTCGCGTCCTAACCCGATGACAGTGCGCTGGTGGCAATACGCACAGTCCCTGACGGACAAACCCGTAAAAGGAATGCTCACCGGGCCTGTCACGATCCTCAACTGGTCCTTCGTGCGCGACGACCTGCCACGCGCCGCCGTATGCGAGCAGATCGCACTGGCAATCCGCGACGAAGTCGCCGATCTCGAAAAGGCGGGAGCGACAATGATCCAGATCGACGAGGCAGCGCTGCGCGAGGGGCTGCCGCTGCGCAAGGCCGACTGGAAAACATATCTCGGTTGGGCGGTCGAGTGCTTCCGTCTCGCATCGTCAGGTGTGGAGGATGCAACGCAGATCCACACACATATGTGCTATTCGGAATTCAACGACATCATCGACACGATTGCGGCAATGGACGCCGACGTCATCTCGATCGAGACGTCGCGTTCACGAATGGAACTGCTTGATGCGTTCCGGAGCTACAAGTATCCGAACGAGATCGGACCTGGCATCTATGACATCCATTCGCCAAGGGTGCCGGGAGCCGGAGAGATGGAAGAGTTGCTGGGACTTGCCCGGGAGCGGCTCTCCGATCGGCAGATCTGGGTCAATCCGGACTGCGGCCTCAAGACCCGCAAATGGGACGAGGTTCGCCCCGCACTGGAGAATATGGTCGCTGCTGCGCGGAATCTGCGCCAGTCGACTGTCACCGCCAGATAAAAAAAGGGTAGCGTGGCCTTTGGCCACGCTACCTGCGTTTCACAAAGATTTCCCCGGCACACAAGGAATTCTCCGGTTCAGATTTCAACCCTGCGATCCATGTAAGAAGGGGTTGCCCAGTCAAACCGATCGCCCGACGGGGCGCTACCAATATCTGGCCTTCACCGCCTCTTCATACCAGTCGCATCACACGCAAGGCCTCTTCGATGCGCCCCGCCGTGCCGTGCCGTGCCGTCGAAAGAGCGGCAGGATCCACACCAAGGCAATATCGGAAATGCCGGAATAGCTCGGCCAGCTTCTGCGGACCCGGGTGCGGCCCGGAATATCTGCTTAGACGGTCAAGTTCGACATCGGCTGCAACGACAAGATCAGCCCCGTCGGGCTGCATCATCAACCAGGATAGAAACACCTCCTCCGGCTGTGGCAGGAGTGCTGGTCGATGCACTGCGGCCCGGCGGGATGCGATCCTCAGTCCCATGAGAGCGCTCCGCCATTCTGGTACTCGATGACACGGGTCTCGAAGAAGTTCTTCTCCTTCTTCAGGTCCATCGCTTCACTCATCCACGGGAACGGATTCTCCGTTTCAGTGAAGACTGGAGCGAGGCCGAGTTGGGCGCAGCGGCGGTTGGCGATAAAGTGCATGTATTGCTCGCAAAGTGCGGCGTTGAGCCCGAGAAAGCCGCGCGGCATCGTATCCCTGCCATAGGCCGCCTCCAATTCCGAGGCATCTGAGATCATGCCACGAACCTCGTCCTGGAGGGCCTTGGTCCACAGATGCGGGTTCTCGATCTTGATCTGATTGATAACATCGATGCCGAAATTAAGGTGAATTGACTCATCGCGCAGTATGTACTGGTACTGTTCTGCGATGCCGACCATCTTGTTGCGACGGCCGAGCGACAGGATCTGCGCGAAGCCTGTATAGAACCACATGCCTTCGAAGATGACGTAGAAGGCAACGAGGTCGCGCAGGAACGCTTGGTCGGTTTCAGGCGTCCCTGTCTTGAAGTCAGCGTCATCGAGATGCTGCGTGTGCTTGAGCGCCCAGGCTGCCTTGTCGGTAATGGAGGGCACCTCACGATACATGTTGAACAGTTCACCCTCGTCCAGCGCAAGGCTCTCCACAATGTACTGGAAGGTGTGGGTATGGATCGCTTCCTCGAAGGCCTGCCGCAGAAGGTACTGGCGGCACTCCGGATTGGTCAGGTGGCGATAGATGGCGAGCACGATGTTGTTCGCCACCAGCGATTCGGAAGCGGCAAAGAAGCCGAGATTGCGCTTGAGCATGTGCCGCT
Organism: Pseudomonadota bacterium; assembly: GCA_023390055.1. Taxonomy (GTDB): domain Bacteria; phylum Pseudomonadota; class Alphaproteobacteria; order Rhizobiales; family Rhizobiaceae; genus Neorhizobium. The sequence continues at coordinate 46,916 of JAEWDP010000004.1, forward strand.
CGTCTTCAGTCAAGCCGTCCTTCGACTTCCACAGAGCAATGTCAGCCTGCATCGAGACCTCTGTCGGCATCCAGTGGTTGTTGCAGCCGGAGAGGTATTTCTCCCACGCCCAGCGATATTTCAGCGGCAGGAGTTGGTTCACGTCGGCGCGGGCGTTGATCATGCGTTTGTCATCGACCGACACGCGCGCGGCGCCTCGGTCAATAGCACCGAGTCCCGTAGCATCGGCCTGAGCCGTTTCCGTCTTGGTCGCATTGTTGGCGACCGCAGGATTGGATCTGGGGTCAAACCTGTCCAGCATTCTTCTATCTCCTTTTCCTTGACTGTTCACTGGCAGGCTTCGCATTCGGGATCGTCGATGTTGCAGGCATTACCCCACACGGCACTCGGATTTTCAGCAATGGGCGCGGCGACGGTCGCAATGGATGCCGAAACCGCATTCAACTTGCCGTCGGTACCCTTCAGTGTCGACTTCTCGACATGCGTTGCCGAGCGCGAGCGCAGATAATACGTGGTCTTCAGGCCCCTGCGCCACGCGAGGCGGTAAAGCTCATCCAGCTTCCTGCCGCTCGGATTGGCGATATAGAGGTTAAGCGACTGCGCCTGGTCGATCCATTTCTGCCGACGTGACGCGGCCTCGATCAGCCACGCGGACTCGATTTCAAAGGCAGTGGCGTAGAGCGATTTGAGATCGTCGGGAATGCGATCGATCTGGCCGACAGAGCCATCGAAATATTTGAGATCCGACACCATCACCTCATCCCAGAGGCCCCTCGCCTTCAGGTCGCGGACGAGTTGGGCATTTACCACGGTGAAATCGCCTGACATATTCGATTTGACGAACAGGTTCTGATAGGCTGGTTCGATAGACTGCGACACACCGCAGATATTGGAGATTGTCGCAGTCGGCGCGATTGCCATTGTGTTGGAGTTGCGCATGCCGTTCTTCTTCACCCGCCTGCGCAGGCTCTCCCAGTCAAGGGTCGACGCGGTGTCCATTTCGACGCTTGGTCGCGCCTCGTACAGCAGGCGGATGGAATCGATCGGCAAAATGCCCCTGGACCATAACGAACCTTCGAAGCTTGGATAGCGGCCGCGTTCGGCGGCAAGCTCCATAGAGGCGGAAATCGCGTAATAGCTGATCGCCTCCGAGCTCTCGTCGGCGAAGGCGACGGCAGCGTCTGAGGCATACGGGATACGCAGTTTCTGGATCGCATCCTGGAAGCCCATGAGGCCAAGGCCAACCGGGCGATGCCTCAGGTTCGAGACCCGCGCTTCGGGGATGGTGTAGAAATTGATATCAATGACGTTGTCGAGCATCCGCATCGCTGTACCGACCGTCTTTGCCAGCCGGTCCTGGTCCAACCCCTTCGCGGTGACATGATTGAGCAGGTTGACAGAGCCCAGATTGCACACAGCCACCTCGTCCTTGGACGTGTTCAGCGTGATCTCGGTGCACAGGTTGGACGAGTGCACAACGCCGACATGGCCCTGCGGAGAGCGGATATTACACGGATCTTTGAATGTGACCCATGGATGCCCTGTCTCGAAGAGCATGGTGAGGATCCTGCGCCACAGGTCGAGCGCCCTCACCGTGCGAAAGATCTTGATGCCACCTGTGGCCGCCTTCTTCTCGTAGATTTCATAGGCCTTCGCGAATTCCGTACCGTAGAGGTCATGCAACTCCGGCACTTCATCAGGCGAGAACAATGTCCATTCGCCGTCCGCCTCGACGCGCTGCATGAACAGGTCGGGCACCCAGTTGGCCGTATTCATGTCATGGGTGCGCCGACGATCGTCGCCGGTGTTTTTCCTCAGGTCGAGGAATTCTTCAATGTCGATGTGCCATGTTTCCAGATAAGCGCAGACTGCGCCCTTGCGCTTGCCGCCCTGGTTGACCGCAATGGCCGTGTCGTTGGCTACCTTCAAGAACGGCACGACACCCTGGCTTTCACCGTTTGTGCCCTTGATATGGGCACCGAGGCCTCGCACCGGGCTCCAGTCATTGCCGAGTCCGCCGGAATATTTGGCTAAAAGAGCGTTGTCCTTGACGGCCTTGAAGATGCCGTCAAGATCGTCGGCGATGGTGGTCAGGAAGCAGGAGGACAGCTGTGGGCGAAGCGTTCCCGAATTGAAGAGTGTAGGCGTTGACGCCATGAAATCGAAGGACGACAGAAGATCGTAAAACTCGATCGCGCGCGCGTCACGGTCAATCTCGCGCACGGCAAGCCCCATGGCGACGCGCATGAAAAACGCCTGCGGCAACTCGAAGCGCCTACCTTCCGTGTGCAGGAAGTAACGATCATAGAGTGTCTGAAGACCGAGATACTGGAAATTCAGGTCGCGTTCCGGCTTCAGCGCCGCCTGCAGCCGCACGAGGTCGAAGCGGCCAAGTTCAGGATCGATCAGTTCGGACTTGATGCCGAGGCGCAGAAATTCCGGGAAATAACTGGCATAGCGCGTGCTCATTTCCGCCTGCGTCGCCTGCTCCGAACGCCCGGAAACAAACGTGAGTGCTTCCCGGCGCAGGCGGTCTAGCAGCAGCCGCGCGGAGACGAAGGCATAATTTGGCTCCTGCTCGACCAGCGTGCGGGCCGCCAGGATCGGTGCCAGCGACAGCTCATCCAACAAAAGGCCATCATAGAGATTACGGCGGGCCTCGGTGAGGATCAGCGCGGCAGACACGGCCTCCAGTCCGTCGCATGCTTCCTCGACAATGCGCTCCAGCCGTCCCTCATCGAGCGGCTGGAGCGATCCATCTTCCATTTTCACAGACAGCGACGGTGCAGCGCTTGCCACGGTCACCTGTTCCATCATGCGCTCTCGTTCCCGTTCCTCACGATAAAGAACGTAGGCACGCGCCACCTTGTGGTGGCCGGCGCGCATCATCGCCAGTTCGACCTGATCTTGCACATCCTCGATATGGAAGGTGCGTGCCTCACCGACCCGCCGCGCCAGCGCAGAAGCCACCTGCTCTGTCAGGTCGGCCACGACGTCGTGAACGCGCCGCGATCCGGCCGCGGTCGATCCTTCCACCGCAAGGAAGGCCTTCATCAGTGCGACGGTGATCTTTACCGGATCGAACGGCGTCACCTGACCGTTGCGCCGGATAATGCGGTACCCCGGTTCCGTCAGCGCATATCCGCTATCGTGGAGAAGGATCGCAACCTTATCGGTCGCTTCGTTGTGGAGTGCTGTGGTCGCCTGCATCGTATCCCCGTGATGTTGTGGACGGGGAGCGCGAGGAACACATGCCGGACTTGCGACGCCATTGCCGCACGAGGCATGCGCACCGCCGGGACACCCCGCCCGAGGTTCGTTCATTGCGTCACGGCAGGTCTCCTGGCTCGCAGGTCGTCGTCGCTGTCCAACCTTCCCGGTGCCTTAACACCAGTGGCGTTCGCGGACAGCAACTCGCTGCTTACAGTTGCGGGGGCAGCGCCGGAATTCCCGAAATTCGGGGCACCGGCTTCCCTCTTAGCTTCTGGATCCGAACAGACTCAGAAGAACCATGACAACCACATCTAGTATAACGACACCACAACATGTCAATACATCTAGTGTATTTTGTGAGACGCCACCTGGTCACGAAAGGACCAGCATTGCAGCTCCGTCACTTCAGTGTTGGCGCTTGTACACCCCCCATCAAGAAACGACGTTGTTCTTCGAGCTTGCGCAATACACAGCCCCTCATCAGGCCGCAGCATCTTCTTCAGGGACAGGAACATAGTTCAGGACCGGTCCGAGCCACCGTTCAAGTTCCTTGATTTCCATGCCCTTGCGGTTTGCATAATCTTCCACCTGGTCACGCTCCACCTTCGCCACACCGAAGTAATAGGAATCAGGATGACCTATATAAAGGCCCGCAACCGATGATCCCGGCCACATCGCATAGCTTTCCGTCAGTTCCACGCCGGTTGCATTTTCTGCGTCAAGCAGTCGGAAAAGGGTTGATTTTTCAGTATGATCCGGTTGTGCCGGATAACCGGGTGCCGGCCGAATTCCGGCATAGTCTTCCAGGATCAACTGCTCTGCAGCAAGGTCTTCATCCGCCGCATAGCCCCAGAACTCCTTGCGAACCCGTTCATGCATCCGCTCGGCAAACGCTTCGGCAAAGCGATCCGCAAGTGCCTTGACCAGGATTGATGAATAATCGTCATTGGAGCGTTCGAAACGCTCCGCAATGCCGATTTCCTCAAAACCGGCCGTGACGACAAAGCCACCAACCCAGTCCTGCTTGCCGCTTGCAAGCGGAGCTACGAAGTCGGACAACGCAACATTCGGGCGTCCGTCGCGTCGCGTCAGCTGCTGGCGCAATGTATAGAACGTTGCCAGTTCCTCCTGGCGGCTGTCATCCGTATAGAGCCGGATGTCGTCTTCGACCGTGTTTGCCGGCCAGAACCCGATGACGGCACGCGGCCTGAACCACTTTTCCGCGATGATCTGCTTGAGCATTGCCTGGGCGTCTTCGTAAAGCTGCCGCGCAGCCTCCCCCTGGGTCTCGTCCTTCAAGATTGCGGGGAAGCGACCTCTGAGTTCCCAGGCCTGGAAGAAAGGTGTCCAGTCGATATACTCGGCCAGTTCCTCAAGTGAATAATTGTCGAACACCTTTGTGCCGGTAAATGTCGGCGCTACCTGTTGAAATGCATTCCAGTCGATCTGCTGTGGGTTTGCACGGGCAGACGAAAGCGGCAGGCGTTTCTTCGCCGCCTCGTTGCGGGCATGCGCATCGGCAACCTTGGCATATTCGGCGCGAATATTGTCCACGTACTCGCCCTTTGCCGTGGGCGACAGGAGCGAGGAGACGACACCGACGGCACGGCTTGCATCGGTCACATAGACGGCCTGGCCCTTGTTATAGCGAGGGTGGATCTTGACCGCGGTGTGGACACGGCTCGTTGTTGCACCACCGATCAGAAGCGGGATGTCAAAACCCTGCCGTTCCATTTCACCGGCAACATTTGCCATCTCGTCGAGGGACGGCGTAATCAGGCCCGACAGGCCGATGATATCGACCTTTTCGGCGATGGCCGTTTCAAGGATCTTGGTTGCCGGTACCATCACGCCGAGATCGATGATCTCGTAATTGTTACAGGCAAGGACAACACCAACGATATTCTTGCCGATATCGTGGACATCTCCCTTGACCGTTGCCATCAACACCTTGCCTGCCGTTTGTCTGCCTTCGCCCCCGTTGAGGCGTTTTTCTTCTTCCATGTATGGCAAGAGGACAGCGACAGCCTGCTTCATCACGCGTGCGGACTTCACCACCTGCGGCAAGAACATCTTGCCGGATCCGAACAGATCCCCGACGACATTCATGCCCGCCATGAGTGGCCCCTCGATCACGTCGAGCGGGCGCTTTGCCTGAAGTCGTGCTTCTTCGGTATCGGCATCGACATAGTCCGTAATACCATTGACCAGTGCATGTTCGAGACGCTTTTCCACTGTCCATTCGCGCCAGGTGAGATCTTGAACCTTACCTTCCTTGGCACCGGCGCCACGGTAGCGTTCGGCGATTTCCAGAAGACGCTCGGTTGCATCATCGCGCCGGTTGAGAACGACATCCTCGCAGGCCTCACGCAGATCGGCGTCGATTGTTTCATAGACAGCCAGCTGACCAGCATTGACGATCCCCATGTCCATGCCGGCCTGGATGGCATGATAGAGGAACACGGCATGCATGGCTTCACGCACGGGTTCGTTGCCACGAAACGAAAATGAAAGGTTTGAAACACCACCGGAAATATGTACGAGCGGCATCCGCTCGCGGATCGTTCGTGTTGCCTCGATGAAATCGACACCGTAATTGTTGTGCTCTTCGATACCGGTTGCAACGGCAAAGATATTGGGGTCGAAGATGATATCTTCCGGGGCAAACTTCACGACCTCGGTCAAAAGCTTGTAGGCGCGCTCACAGATCTCGACCTTGCGCTCGTAGCTGTCTGCCTGACCTGTCTCGTCGAAGGCCATGACAACGACGGCAGCGCCGAAATTGCGTACGAGACGCGCCTGTTCCAGGAACTGTTCCTCACCCTCTTTCAGCGAAATCGAGTTGACGATGGCCTTGCCCTGGATGCATTTCAGGCCAGCTTCGATGATCGAGAACTTCGAGGAATCGATCATGACCGGCACTTTTGCGATATCCGGCTCTGCAGCGATCAGGTTCAGATACTCCACCATGACGCGCTCGGATTCGATCAGGCCCTCATCCATGTTGATGTCGATCACCTGTGCGCCGTTTTCGACCTGATCGCGGGCAACACTCAGCGCGGCCGCATAGTCGCCGGCCGTAATCAGCTTGCGGAACTTGGCGGACCCGGTGATATTCGTGCGTTCACCCACATTGACGAAGGGTATGTCCTTCGTCAGCACGAAGGGTTCAAGGCCCGAAAGCGACATGAGAGACCGGTGATCTGCAACGGCGCGTGGCGCCACCCCTTCAACCGCATCGGCGATTGCGCGGATATGTTCGGGTGTCGAGCCGCAACAGCCGCCGACAACATTGACAAGACCTTCGCGCCCAAAGCCTGCAACCTGGCGTGCCATGTCGTCAGGACTTTCGTCATACTGGCCGAACTCGTTCGGCAGGCCGGCATTCGGATAGGCACAGATGAAGGTATCAGCGACCGCAGAAAGTTCCTGCAGGTGTGGTCGCATGGCGTCGGCGCCGAGCGCACAGTTGAGACCGATCGTGAAAGGATTGGCGTGGCGCACGGAATACCAGAAGGCGGATGGCGTCTGGCCGGAAAGGGTGCGACCAGACAGGTCCGTGATCGTTCCGGAGATCATCACCGGCAGACGGATGCCCTTCTCCGCAAAGCGCTCCTCGCAGGCAAAGATTGCAGCCTTGGCATTCAAGGTGTCGAAAATCGTCTCGATCAGGATGAGATCTGCGCCACCATCAATCAGGCCGTCGATCTGTTCACCATAGGCGAGGCGAAGATCATCGAACGTCACCGCGCGGTAACCCGGATTGTTGACGTCGGGAGAAATAGACGCGGTGCGATTGGTCGGACCGATCGCACCGGCGACAAAGCGCCTCTTGCCATCTTCCTTCTCCGCCCTGAGCACGGCACGGCGGACAAGACGGGCGCCATCACGGTTCAGGTCGTAGACGGCATCTTCCATCTGGTAATCGGCCTGAGCGATCCGTGTCGAGGAAAAGGTATTGGTCTCGACAATGTCTGCACCCGCCATGGCATAGCGATAGTGAATTTCCTCGATCGCCTGTGGTTGCGACAGGATGAGGAGATCGTTATTGCCCTGCTGGTGACAGGCGCAGCCGGCGAAACGCTCTCCACGGAACTGATCTTCTCCCAGGCCAAGGCCCTGGATCTGGGTTCCCATCGCTCCATCGATGATCAGGATGCGTTCACGGGCAGCCTTTTTTAGTGCGGCAAGCACCTCAGTCCCGTCACGTGGCTGCGCCTGCGGTCCGAAGAGCTCGTCGAACATGAAATTCTCCTTTGTCAATTTTCGCTATAAACGCATAAACATATCTTTATGTCAAACTCTAAGCAGATAGCAGATTTAACAAACACGATGACAGTCACATCCGGGCGCGCTATAGCCGATCCGGGCATATCAATCACATTTCGGGAGGGCACATGAGCGACACTGGAGTATTGACCCAGGTCTGGGCAAAACGCGATTACCATCGTCGCTGGCTGCTTGACCAGGCCGACGGATTGCTGAATTTCTTCCAGTACCGGGCAATTAATCCGAAGGGCGGCTTTTACGACCTCGACACAGAGGGCACGCCGCTTGCCACCGATAATCCGGTTCGCAGTATCCACATGTCTGCGCGCATGGTCCATTGTTATGCGATTGCCTACCTTCTCGGCCGCCCGGGTGCCGGCGAAGTCGTTGACCATGGCATGACCTTTCTGTGGCAGCGCCACCGCGATACCCGTCATGGCGGCTATCACTGGTCGCAAAACGACAACGGCGCCGTCGACACGACGAAGCAGGGATATGGCCATGCCTTCGTGCTTCTTGCGGCCGCATCGGCAAAAGTCGTTGGCCACCCGCTTGCCGACGAGATGCTAGCCGACATTACTTCGACGATCGAGAACCGTTTCTGGGAGGACCACCACGGCGCGATTGCCGAAGAGTTTCAGGAGGACTGGACGCCAATAGACGGTGGTCGCTATCGCGGTCAGAATTCAAACATGCACATGACAGAAGCATTGATGGCCGCCTTCGAGGTAACCAACGAGCGACATTATCTCGACAGAGCCGAAAGCATCGCCGATCTCGTCATCAACCGCCAGGCAAGAAGTGCCGGCTACCGCGTCCCTGAACATTTTGACAGAAAATGGCAGATCGATCGCACATACTATCATGAAAACGAAATGTTTCGCCCCGCAGGCACGACGCCTGGTCACTGGCTTGAATGGTCGAGGCTCCTTCTCCAGCTTTGGTCACTTGGCGAACGCGAGCATGCGTGGATGCCAGAGGCTGCAAAGGCGCTCTTCATCCAGGCAATGTCGCTTGGATGGGACAAGCAGCGAGGTGGCTTCTTCTATACGCTCGACTGGGATGATGAGCCGGCCAAGACCAACAAGCTGTGGTGGCCAATGTGCGAGGCGGCTGCCGCCGCCCATTATCTGAACGAACACCTGCCCTCAGACGCCTTTTATGAAGACAGCTACCGGTTGGTGTGGAGCACGGTTTCAAACCACTTCATCGACCACAGAAACGGTGGATGGAACGAAGAACTGACTGAGGATCTTGTCCCCGCCCACACACTGTTTGCGGGCAAGGGAGACATATATCACGCATTACAGGCCTGCCTCATTCCGCTTTTTCCGGCAACGGCGAGCCTCACACGGGTCATCGGGGAGGCCGGCGGCAGGTTGTAAAGGTGGAACCCCTGGCGCCAACCGGCATTCTTGTAGGAACGAAAGCCGGATCCGATCATGCTCGACGCCATTGCAAGCGAATTTTCAACCGCATCCCCTGTCTCCCCCGCCATCATGGTCCTGCGGATCCTGGGCGCAGTCCTCTTTTGTGGCGCGATTGGCCTGGAGCGTGAATTCACGAAAAATGCGGCTGGTCTGCGCACGAATATGTTGATCGGATTGGCCGCTGTCGTCTTCACATTCGTGACATTGCACATGATGCAATCCATGGGCGAAAATCACGATGCCACCCGGCTTGATCCTGTCCGTCTTGTCGAAGCGGTCACTGCCGGAATTGCGTTTCTTGCGGCCGGCGTCATCGTCTATACGCGCGGCGACGTCCGGGGCCTGACAACCGGCGCCAGCATGTGGCTGTCGGCAGCCATTGGCCTCAGCGTCGGGCTTGGTCTGTGGTCCGTCGCCTTAGCTGCCACGATTGTCGCCATCGTGATCCTCTGGCTTTTGCGCGTCACGGAGGTTGCCGTCGGCATGAAGGATGACGACGAATAAAATTCTTCCGAAAAAGATCGTTACGCCCGCTGCCCGACCATCATGCGGATCTGCTCGACCAGGACCTCGTAGTCGTATGGCTTGGTAATGGTTGCCGCATCCGGAATTTTATCCAGGCCGCAGATCACACGATCACCTGTTGCAAAAATCACTGCCAGGCCAGGCTTTGCCTCTTTCAGGGTAATCGCCAGATTGACGCCACTCATATCGGGAAGATGGACATCGGCCACAAGCACATCGATCGGATTACTGTCAGCGGCTTCAAAAGCCTCGCTTGCCGTACCGGCCTCCACGACTGTCATGCCGTGATCCTGCAGGAAGTCGGCGGTTGAAATCCGGATCAGCGCCTCGTCTTCACAAATCAGCACCTTGATCGGCGTCTCCCCGACTGTCTCCTTTTCTTGGACTGGAGCGTCTTGTGACGGCATTTTCTCACGAACCTGTTCAATAGCCTGACGGATTTTTCGTGCGAGTGCCTCGCGCGTATAGGGCTTGCTCAAGAGATTGATCCCGGGATCCAGACGGCCACCATGGACAATCGAGTTTTCGGTATAGCCGGAGGTAAACAGGATGCCAAGGAGTGGCAGGCGTTCCTTGGCCTTGCGCGCAAGATCATGGCTCTTGAGCTTGCCGGGCATCACCACATCGGTGAAGAGCAGATCAATCGGGACACCACTTTCGATGATGGCGAGGCCGCTATCTGCGTCTTTAGCCTTCAACACGCTGTATCCGAGCTCTGTCAGGAGATTGACTGTCACTTCGCGTACGGCTTCGTCGTCTTCGACAACGAGAACAGTCTCGTTTCCGCCTGTTACTGTACCCGTAACATTGTCGGTCACGACATCTTCCGCTTCAAGCGAGCGTGGCAGATACAGACGAACGGTCGTTCCATGCCCCGCCTCGCTGTAAATCTTGATATGGCCACCGGATTGCTTGACAAAACCATAGACCATCGAAAGCCCGAGCCCCGTGCCCTTGCCTTCCGGCTTTGTCGTAAAGAACGGTTCGAATACCTTGCGAACAATATCCTGTGTCATCCCGGTGCCTGTGTCGCTGACTGCAAGCATCACATATTGTCCGGCCTTCACGTCGAAGGTATTGCGGGCATATTCGTCATCGAGAAAGGCATTGCCGAGCTCGATCGTGAGCTTGCCCTGTCCATCCATGGCATCACGCGCATTGATGGCAAGATTGAGAAGCGCGTTTTCGACGTTGCCGGGGTCGACGAGGGTGTTCCATAGACCGCCTCCGACAATCGTGTCTATCTCGATTGCCTCTCCAAGCGACCGGCGCAAAAGGTGATCCATATCGCGGATGAGCCGGCTTAGATTGATGACCTTTGGCTCCAGTGGCTGGCGACGACTGAACGAAAGCAGTTGCGAGGCAAGCCTTGCGCCCCTTGCCGCACCGGAAAACGCACTGTTCAAGCGACGTTCGGCCACCTCGTTGCCCGAAATGGCACTACTCAACAGTTGCAGATTCCCTGTGATCACTTGCAGGAGATTGTTGAAATCATGTGCAATCCCACCGGCCAGGCTCCCGATCGCCTCCATCTTCTGGCTCTGGCGAAGGACTTCCTGCGTCTGTTCCAGCTCATGCGTTCGCTCCTCGATAGTGTTACCGAGCGATTGTGCAAGATATTCGAGATGGGATTCCGTCTGCTTCTGCTCTTCGATATCCGTGTCCGTTGCGACCCACAAGATTATATCACCGTCGCTGTTGGTTACAGGCAGGGCACGGCTGATAAACCAGCGATAGATGCCGTCATGGCGCCGCAGGCGCATCTCCACCTGAAAATGTTCACCGGTTGCCAACGAATGTCGCCAGGCATCACCAACCTTTATCCTATCATCGGGGTGAAGCCTCGGAGAGCGGTTTGTGGCATCGAAATCGACTGCCTCCATGCCGCTATATCGATAGATCTGGTCATTGCACCATTCCAGCCGGCCATCGGGCTTTGCCGTCCAGACCTGGTTCGGCAATGACTGGGCGAGCGTACGAAACCGATCCTCGTTCTGGCGGGCGGCCTCCTGCGCATTTCTCATTCCGGTGACATCATGACCCTGGATGAAAACGCCAATCACATCATTGTCCGCGTCGCGGATCGGCTGGTAGATGAAGTCCAGATAGTGGACCGAGCGCGCATCATTCAAACCCGTTCGCAGGAGAACCCGTGCCGCATTCGCACTGTAAGGTTCTCCGGTGCGATAGACTTCGTCCAGAAGGTCATAGAACTGTTGTCCGACCAGTTCCGGCAGGGCCTCGTGAACGGACTTACCGATAAGTTCGCGACCATCGGTGAGATCTCGATAGGCATTGTTGGCAATCGTGAAAATATGCTTTGGCCCGCGCACGACCGCCATGAAACCCGGCGCCTGTTCGAACAGATTTCGCAAGTCCTCGCGCTCACGGTCGAGGATGACATTTTGTCCCTGCACGGCATCGGCCCGGCGAAGGACATCAACCTCCATCTTGAGATCGTGGGCTTCATTGGCCATTCGCAGGCGATGAAGCTCGCTTACATCGACAGTATGCTGGAGCAGATGGGAAACTTCACCCTTGTCATTCAATATCGGCGTATGCGTCGCACTCCAGTAGTGGAGCTCCAGCTTTCCACTCAATCCCGGGATTGGATAGGGGATCAACGCAAGATGATCGCTCTCGCCGGTCTCGAACACCTTTGCAAAGGACTGGCGCAGTATCTTGCCATGGACGGATTCGGGATCACTCGGAAAGACGTCGAACAGTACCTTGTCGAGAAGGTCGTCTTCCCCGCGCATCGTCACATCAAGATACGCCTTGTTCATGCCGACCATGCGCCAGTCCCGGTCAAGCAGAACATACGGGTTCGGGGATAGCTGGAACAAAAGGTTCAGATCGATTTCAGAAAGTCCTGCCCGCCGAAACATGGTCGTTCCCCACCCCAAGGTTCATCAATGGTAATTGCCGTTCCCTAATCAATGCCAAAGATCGCCAAGTGCTCTTATTCCACAGGCTGCCAATCTACGAAACCGAAAAAGATGGGCTTGGCTTCGTTTCATGATAAGGTCGCAGCCGCACGTTCGACCACTGCCATTTCTGGGCGCCCCGATGGGCGTTTCGGCCATGAGGGCCAAAAGCTTCAGACATCATGGAGGATGACATGCAAAATGCGGTCTGGCAAAGACCTGTAAGTACCAGTTTCTCGGTTGTTACAAGCGCATATCAGGCACTTGATCTCCTTGATCACCGGTGGCCGAATATCAAGGGACCGAAATTCATCAAGGCGCGCTATGCCTGCCTTGCCGCACTTGACGGACGTGTATCTGCCGAAGTCGCGCGTCAGAAATTCAAGGACGCCGTCAGCGAAGCGCATCTTACCTAGTGTCCGTCCATAAACGATAAATATTTGATTTTTTTGCGCGATTATTGATTTTTGCCTGAAAAAAGCCCGGTGGTTTCGGCTACACTTCAGCATCATGCTACTGATTCTAAAGGAAAAACCGCAACCACCGGAGCCAACAATGCGTCAAGAACGCACCGTCCAAGCCAGCATATTCGATCTTTTCGCCGAACACGAGATCGGTCGTGAATTAAAAGCCATGTCGCAG
>JAEWDP010000046.1 GCA_023390055.1 Pseudomonadota bacterium
GCAGCAAGGGGTGCACGCTGGCAAAGGCCAGGCAGGATCCGTATGTCCCGATCCACGCCCGGAACTTGTACGGTCCCGGCCAATATGCTGGCAAGTGGAGCCGGAACTTCAACATAACCAGCTTCTACCCAGCCTTGACGAGCGCCCGCCATGCCACAGACGATGACACGAAGGTCAGCGCTAGCGTCTACCGCCTGGAGATGCGTTTCGAGTACGGTTCTGAACCCTTTGGAACTCGCGACCGCCATCCCTTCATTGCTGCGCTTTTCGGCTAGAACCCTGTTGTTCTCATCCATAAGCCAGAGGCGGAAACTGCTGGTTCCCCAATCAACAGCAGCATAGGCGGGCATGGTCAAAGCAGACCTCCATCAATAATCATTGTCTGTGCAGTCATCGACGCCGCAGAACGTGAGGCAAGGAAGAGGCACGGGCCGACCATATCCTCAGCGGTAAGCCGTCGTTTGAGGCACTGTCGACCGATTGTTGTTTCGATGCTCTCCTCCGTTAACCATAGGCGCTCCTGGCGTTCAGTGATGACCATGCCAGGCAGAATGGCGTTAACACGGATACCCTCTGGCCCAAGGCGGCCGGCGAGACTCTTGGTCAATCCGATAAGTCCAGCCTTTGCTGCGGCGTAAGAAGGAAGATCCCCCATGTTGAGCAAATAGGAAATCGATGAGAAGTTAACGATTGCACTGTCTCCGGCAGCACGAAGATGGGGCAAAGCACTCTGGGTGACAAAGAATGCCTGTTTCAAGTTGATCGCCTGATTGTTATCCCAGTAATCCTCGGTGACGGCGTCTATATCGTGACGATCATCCCATGCAGCATTGTTGACAAGCACCGATAATGTGCCTGTGGCGTCGACCGCCTTGTCCACGGCATCCTTAAGGCTATCTGTTTGGCGTAGATCGAAATTGATATAAGTGACCGGATGCGCGGAGTGTTTTGTGAGATGTTCGGCAAGAGACCTGCTTTGCTCTTCTGCAATGTCGATGAACGACACTTTTGCTCCTTGGGCAGCGAAGCCGGCAGTCAGTGCTGCACCGATTCCGGATCCCCCGCCGGTAATCAACACGCCCTTTCCAGCAAGATCCGGATGTTGAACAACCTCGGGCATGGTAATTCCTTTACGGGCATGGGTAGACGTGCAAGGCGGTTCTAAGCGGCCACTGGTGGAAAGACAATAGATTGTAGAGCCGTGCAATCTCGATTGGAGCATTACGCATCGGTCCAGGCGCCAATGGCTGCTTTTCTAGCTGTAGTGGATCAACGAGCACATCGTATGTGTATGGATTGTCAGCGTATTCCAGACAGATCACTTTCGGACCGGTCTTTCCGTCTTGTTTAGGGTTTGTGAACCAACCTCAAGCAAAGCTGTCCACTCACATGCGATTCGCCTCCAAGTCTGTGAGTAGTCATGACCGTTATAAAGTTTCCTTGCCATCGACGAGATACGGATATCAGCCGATGTGCCGCTGCATTACGTGAACTCAATGGAGAAGCGGCAAATGCATTCTGGCGCCGGGAAATGGCCGGACTGGCCTCAGCACTTCGCCGACTTGGTATGAACGATGAAGATATCAGCGCGCAGGCCCGTGCCTTCATGGATGCCGTGCAAGTAGAACTGCAGCATGCTTTTGCCAGTGAATCTGCCGGTTGATTCACTCTGCCTGTCCGGCCTATCCTATGCAGGCGATCATGGTTTTATCCTGGTGGCGTCGCTGCCAGTCCTTGGCAAACGTCATTATGTCATGCGATGACATGGGTTTCGCAAATGCATACCCTTGCAGAGTCTGGCAGCCAAGATCACGAAGGATTTCCGCATGGGTCATCGTCTCGACGCCTTCAGCAACAATTCCAATTCCGAGCGACCGTCCGATCTCTATGATTGATGATACAAGACGACGTTGTGAAGCGGAACTGTCGATCGGTGCAACCAACTGTCGGTCGATCTTGAGACGTTGGGGAGCAAGCTCGAGCAGGCTGACGATCGATGCATGGCCGGAGCCAAAATCATCGATCTCTACTTCTATACCTCTGTCTTTCAACGCGCTGATGGCGGATTGCAAATCTTCGTTGCGATCCTCGAAAGAAATTGATTCCAGAAGCTCAAAGGCAACGTGGTAACTCTCAAGTGGTAAGTCTGCCAATTTTGCCATCAAACCAGGATCGGCGAGTCTTTGTGCCGAGATGTTGACGGACAGACGTGGGATGAAAACGCCATTTGCACGCCAGCGGGTCATCTGAAACAGTGACTTTTCGAGTATGAGCGCATCTATTTCTGCCACGCGACCCAGGCCATCGGCCGCTTCCAGAAACCTGTCGGGGGTCAATATTCCATGGTCGGGATGCTCCCAACGCGCCAATGCTTCGACTCCGTTGATTTCCAGCGTGTGAGCGTCGAACTGAGGCTGAAAGTAGGGTACGAATTCATCGCACTCCAGTGCCCGTAACAGCTCGTCGGCAGTGCGTTTTGTTTCAACCGTTGCCGCGCGCAACTCGTCGGAGAATATCTCCACCCGGTTGCGGCCGCGCTTCTTGGCCTCATAGAGAGCAATGTCAGCATTGATGAGCAGTTGTTGTGGGGTTTCTGCTGCTGTATTCTGGCAGGCGATACCTGCGCTGCAGCCGATACGGCATTCTTGACCGGAAATATGAATTGGACGTGCAAGTGCAGCCACCACAGCCTGCGCTATATGTCGGGCACGTGTGGCAGGACTGGCCCCACAGGTAACGATTACGAATTCATCACCACCGATGCGCGAAATGACTTCCTCCGGTCCGACAATATCACGCAATCGTTCTGTCGCCGCCTTGAGAACCTCATCTCCCGTTCCGTGGCCAAGCGTATCGTTGACGTGTTTGAAGTGATCGAGGTCGATATGAATAAATGCAAGTTTCTCGGAAACATCTGTCGAGTCGGCATTCACCATGAACTGGTCAAGAAAACGCCGATTGGGTAGCCCGGTCAAGGCATCGTGTAACGACTGATGTTCAAGGATACGTCGTGTTGATCGCAGCTGCCGATTTTGCTCTTCAGTTTCGGCCCTTGCGGCACGAAGTTCGGTCTGAAGAGCGATGTCATTCGAAACATCCCAGTTTGCGCCGACAATGCGGATTTGACCGGTAGCAGTTCGGTGAACTGCGCCATG
>JAEWDP010000066.1 GCA_023390055.1 Pseudomonadota bacterium
GCGTTCTATACATGGGGGGTAACCGACCCGCTGGTAACTAAATAGGTCTGACGTTTAATTGATCTGATATTTTTCCATGCGGCTGGCATTTACTGCGTGACGGAAAAAAAACAGGGCCCCGAAGCACGATGACTTCGGGGCCCTGTTCACTTTGCGTCCACCTGAAGGCGGTTGTTTTGTCCGGTCAGACCGTCATGACGACCGGACAAAACCGCTTAGCGAGTTGTCTGCTGTTGTTGAGGAACGATCGCATTAACGATAGCCACAGCGACCTGTTCATCGCGAACGTTGAACAGGAAATCATTACCCATACGCACACCATTCAGTGACTGCAATTGTCCGCCTACGACAGTGGCAAAGCCACTTTTGGCAGGTACTGCCTTAAGTGCCGCAGCGCCCTGCGCATTCAGCGTCAGCTTGACATAAGTGCGCTTCTGCTGGTCTTTGACAATATCAATTGCCGTAAGATTGCTTCGGTCAAAAATCGCACGAGGACTGATATAAACCGCTTTCTGGTCGTTCAGCTTGATCTGGCGATAACCTTTTACAGGATCTTTGGATGCAAGAAACACAGTGACGTTAGCAGCCTGAACAGGCGCTGCCTGGGTAGCTGCATTTTGTGCTTGCGCATTGGCGGCGGGTGTCGCCGCTTTGTGTGTCGTATTACAACCGGCCAGTACCAATGCGAGAGGGATGGCCGCAAGTACAGATTTGTTGATAAAACGCATTTCTATTCCTTATAAGTATTCAATTTAACAGTTGCGATTTTGCTCTGCCCCTACTCGGCGGTTACCCGCCGGGCAGGTTGTGATGCCGGTTTCCCGGCATCACCTTGCGGCTCAATTACCACTGATAGCCAACACCTACAGAACCACCGACCTGTCCGCGGGTTGAACCGGCAACGGTACCTTTGATTACCCATTTGCCGTTCTCGGTCACGGTAGAAAGGCCAGCCGCGTAGCCTCCCTGACCCTGGAAGGTGCTTCCGCCGATAGCGAACATAGACTTACCAGGCAGGTAGGCTTGTGGCAGTCCGGCCATAGCCATGGCCGCAGCGGTTCCGCCATTTGCTTCATTTTTGTAGCGCTGGATCTTGCTATCAAGCTGACTCAATCCGCTATTGAGCTGGTTCACGTTGACGGCGTCGGTACCATTCTTGCCAGGCGCAACATTGGAGACTGTCGTGCCTGCAGCATCGATACCATTACGGCTCAATGTAGGACCATCAATAACCCCAACGGAACCACTGACTTCTACATCCCGGGCAGAAACGACTTCGGTATTGATCGCATTAACGGATGCTATCGGGAGAGCTGACACGGTAATGTTGTTGCCATCACGTTTCAGCACAATGTTTTCGCCAGCCTTGAAGCCTACGACGGAACCAGGAGCAACCAGCTCAGGTGTGTCGTCATTGACCTGCAGATTCCAGCCTGCGCCGGCCGCCGCTCCAATGTTGTTCAAGGCGTCGTTCACATTGTTGTAGGTTTTGCCGTTCACGTTCAGAGAGGCTTCCACCTTGCCTGTGTCGGGATTGAACACAGAGTCACCGCCCAGACTGTTGGCAACGGATTCACCCAGAACAAATACCTGACCACCGTTGACACCCTGCAGACTATCAGCGCTCAGCTTCGCCTTGGCAACGTTGTTCAATGAAACCGGTGCGTCAGGATCAGCACCATAAAGCGTAACCTCGTTGGTAGGTGTGAATGGATCGTCAGATTCCCTTGCCCGGAAGCTGCTGACGTTCTGTGCACCGGTGTACCGCAGTGGTGACGGTGCTGCAGATACTTCAACGCGTGATACGCCATCTTCCTGTGTCACGGTGACACGTGTACTGTTGTTACCAGCCACGAAATTCACGCGAGATCCAGGCGTAACCTGACCAACGACTCCGTTAGCATTGCCGATTTTCCATCCGGCGCTGGCAAGGTTCTGCACCTCACGCAGCTGACCCACATTGACGGCATCTGTCAGATCTGTACCAGCGGCTACATTGGTCACTTTCGTGCCGCCGGCATTGATACCAACAGAAGTGACGGAAGGACCACCGGCAATGGTCAGGCCATTATTGTCAATACGAGTATTACCCGTAACAACGCTATTGACTGACAACTCGTTGGCAAGACCAAATTTGACGCCATTGCCGGATTTGCTGACCACAATATTGCTGTCAGAGGCAGCGAAGTCAACAGCATCACCAGGTGCAACATTGCTGCTGTCTGCGCCATTTGCTGTCAGGTTCCAGCCTCTGCTTGCAACACCAGAGACAGTGTTGTAGACAGATTGCAGCTGTTCCTGCGTTGCGGCCTTACCACCGGAGTAAGTAGCGTTCGCATCAAATGTGACGTTTGTCAGGCCGGAAATGGTACCTGCGCTGCCATCTACAGTAACAGGGTTCTCATCACCAACGTTCAGCGTTTTGGCCAGGCTCAGCTGTACACCATCAGCCGTGGCCTTGCTCAGTACATTGCCATCGCCTTTGACGTTGATCGTATCACCAAGCGCGAAGGTGTTGGACGAGCTGCCATCACCGAACTTGAAGCCTTTACCAATCTCGTTATTGATATTGGTAATTGCTGTCGTGTGATCTGCAATGGCAGCCGCATTGCCAGCAATAGCGGATTTGTTATCAGCAATCGCTGTTTTGTTGCCTGCTACCTGCTCATTGGTGTCGAAAAGCTGAGCACCAGTGACCGCGTCTTTGCTGTCTGCGCTCAGATCACCTGCAGCAACGCCGGTGACTTTCTTGTCGGCAGCATCAATGCCAGCTTTCGTGACGCTTGGACCGTTGGCAATAGCCAGGCCGTCGTCGCTGACGGTAGTATCACCTGATTGAACGCCATCAGCCGTCAGGTTCTGGGCAAGACCAATCTTAATGGTGTTACCTGTTTTGCTGACGACGATCTTGTCGCCTTCGGCTGTAATGTCGACCGTATCACCAGCTGCAATTTTGGAGCTGTCCTGGCCGTTGGCGCTCAGATTCCAGCCTTTGCCAACCGCTTCTGTCAGAGTCGCAAGCTCGTTGGTATGGGCGGTGATAGTTGCTGTATTTGCAGCGATGGAAGCAGTATTGCCTTCGATGGCAGTTGTGTTACCAGCTATAGCCGCTGTGTTTGCAGCAATCGCTGATTTGTTACCAGCTACTGCTTCGTTGGTAGCAAACAGTTGACCACCAGTGACCGCATCTTTGCTGTCTGCGCTCAGATCACCGGCAGCAACGTCAGTGACTTTCTTGTCGGCAGCATCAATGCCAGCTTTCGTGACGCTTGGACCGTTAGCGATAGTCAGTCCGTCATCGCCGACGGTAGTATCGCCTGACTGAACGCCATCAGCCGTCAGATTCTGGGCAAGACCAATCTTAATGCTATTACCAGTTTTGCTGACGACGATCTTGTCGCCTTCGGCTGTAATGTCGACCGTATCACCAGCTGCAATTTTAGAGCTGTCCTGACCATTGGCAGACAGGTTCCAGCCTTTGCCAACCGTTTCAGAAAGGGTCGTAATTGCATTGGTATTGTTGGTGATACCCGCTGCATTTGCCGCAATCGAATCTGTGTGTCCGGCAATGGTCGTTGCGTGCTCAGCGATGGCAGCAGTATTGCCCTCAATAGCAGTCGTGTTACCGGCTATAGCCGCTGTGTTTGCAGCAATCGCTGATTTGTTGCCAGCCACTGCTTCGTTGGTAGCAAACAGTTGACCACCAGTGACCGCATCTTTGCTGTCTGCACTTAGATCACCGGCAGCAACGTTGGCGACCTTCTTCTCACCAGCATCAATGCCGGCTTTCGTGACGCTTGGACCATTAGCGATAGTGAGGCCGTCTTCGCCAACAGTGGTATCGCCTGACTGAACGCCATCAGCTGTCAGGTTGTCGGCAAGACCAATCTTAATGGTGTTGCCTGTTTTGCTGACGACGATCTTGTCACCTTCGGCTGAGACATCAACCGTGTCGCCTGCTGCAATTTTGGTGCTGTCCTGACCATTGGCAGTCAGATTCCAGCCTTTGCCGACTGTTTCAGAAAGGGCCGTAATTGCATTGGTATTGTTGGTAATACCCGCTGCATTTGCCGCAATCGAATCTGTATGTCCGGCAATGGTTGTTGCATGCTCAGCGATGGCAGCAGTATTGCCTTCGATGGCAGTTGTATTACCAGCAATAGCCGCTGTGTTTGCAGCAATTGATGATGTATGGCCTGCCACGGTTTCGTTGGTAGCAAACAGTTGACCACCAGTGACCGCATCTTTGCTGTCTGCACTCAGATCACCGGCAGCAACGTTGGTGACTTTCTTGTCACCGGCGTCAATGCCAGCCTTCGTGACGCTTGGACCATTGGCGATAGTCAGTCCGTTCTCGCCAACGGTGGTATCGCCTGACTGAACGCCATTAGCTGTCAGGTTCTCGGCAAGACCAATCTTAATGCTGTTGCCTGTTTTGCTGATAACGACCTTGTCGCCTTCAGCAGAAAAGTCTACTGTGTTGTCAGCAGCAACCTTGGAGCTATCTCCTCCATTAGCTGAAAGATTCCAGCCAGAGTCAACTTTACCAGACAGTTCACCGATCGCAGCAGTATTGCCAGCAATTGCATTTGCGTTTTCGCTGACCTTATTGGCGACACTATACAGTTGACTACCGTTGATAGCATCGGTTGAAGTTTCAGTGATTCTTCCGGCGGCGACATTCTGGATTTGACGCGGTGCATGTGAAGCGCCGACGCTGACTACATCTCCCGCAACTGGTGTTGCACCGGCGAAACCGCCATACGTCACACCATTAATGGCTGCGCTGGAAGTAGGAACCGCGTCGCCAACGGTAGAGTCGTTACCCAACACCACTGCGCCATCCTGGCCGGCAGCGATGGTAACACTGTTACCCAAAACGATTGCGTTTGCTGAATCAACCACATTACCAGTACCAACCGCTATGGATTGCGCAGCGTTAACCTTATTGCCCTTACCAACGGAGATCGCTTTCTCTGCTGATGCAACTGCCGATTCGCCAACAGCAAGAGCGGACACTGCTGTTGCGTTTGCCCCACGGCCAATCGCAGTTGCATTTTCGGCGTAGGCGCGTGAACGCGATCCGATTGCTGTGCCGCCATGTGCTTTTACGACGGCACGTTCACCGATGGCGATCGCGTGATCAACTGGGACACCATCATCGCCAGCACTATTTGTCGCACGCACACCGGCGTTTGCGTAATAACCAATAGCAATGGATGAATCACCGGTCACATACGTGCGGGAACCAATACCTACACCGTGTGCCACAGGTGGGGTTTCTCTCTTCAATCCGGCGTTGACACGATGCCCGATCAAGACGTTCTCGTCATGGGTAGCAGTCAGCGTACCACTCTCGATACCCATGATGATTGAACGGTTGGCGGTTACTCGGCGCGCAGCACCGTTACCCATGACGATATTGTTATCGCCGGTCATATCTCCGGCAGTCTCGTTACCCACAGCAACGTTACTGTCACCACGCAGTGTGACACCTGCGCGATTTCCCAGCAGCACATTTGCGCCAGTGCCATATTTAAGAGATGAGTTGGCGTCGTTATTATTCACGCCATCATCTGATGTCATTCGCAGACCAGCCTCATTACCAATCGCGATATTGTTTTTGACAAGCGTGTCGTGGACATCCTTCAAAGCGTCATAGCCAACGGCAATATTGCCGTAGCTGACTGTACGACGGCCTGCATGTTTACCAATGTAAACGCTTGGGGTACGCTGAGCTGGAGGCACGGCAAGTTGTTTGGCCTGCAAATCTGCATCCAGTCTTTCAGCGCCGTCTGTAGTCAGGGCACCGGCGCGATTACCGATAGCAACGGTGTTGCCGGATACTGAACCATAGTTCGCCCGGGTACCGACATTTACGTTGTTGAAGTTCCAGTTGTCGACTGATTCGCGCCCTGCACTTTCACCAATGGAGATATTGGTCATTCCATGCGCGTAGGCGTTATCGCCAATCGCAATATTGCTCCAGGTACCATTAATAGTACCGGCAGCGCTCGCTGGCGTACCTGGTGGATCCACATGGCCGGCGCTCGCATTAATACCGACGGCAAGTGAGCCGCGAGACATTGCCTGCGCGCCCGCACCAACAGCAATGGTGCCATCGTTTTTAACTTTTGCCTCATCCCCCAGTACGACGGTTTTAAGGGATTGGAAATAAGCCAAAGGCACTACCTCAGTAGTGTCACTGCCGCAGATAACTGATTTAAGGCTTGTATCGTAAAAGCAGGTTTTATCAGTAGCAGGATTGTATTCAGCCATCGTTTTTGCAAAAACGGGCTGCGTAAAAGCGAGAAGCACGCTGTATGACAACGCGGCGAGTACGAATTGGCCAGCCAGTGTCCTTGCTGACGTCAATAGTGATCCCCCGACCGCAGATCCCACTCGCTTGGATTTGGTATTTTCAGAAACGACAACGTAGGCGCCTTTGCTGGCGCTCCAGACGGTTTTGTGTATCTTGTTCATGTTGAACCCTTAGCAAAAGTAGATTTTCTTAGCAAAAAAACTGCAATGAATCCGACCATTTCCGGTCACTTGCTGCTTGGAAAAAATACCGCTATCAACAACGATTAATGGCGAACAAGAGACGGATTTGCGGGATGACGCAATGCAAATAATGATCGGGTTAACCATAAAACGTTACGAATTATGACCCAACAGGTTTCGCAAGTAAATTGTGGAAAATCAAAAATCAATGAGTTTTCGAGTATCGAATTAGACGTTTCGACATGAATAAAGGCCTAAAAAGAAAAGGAATGTCAACATTGTTAAGTAATCGGTGTTATTTATGGTATTTCCAGCATTAAAACAATGACATACCCAATATTTAAGGGCAATTTTAGAATCGCAACTTACATCAAGCTTTACAAATGTCAAAGAATTTTATTTTTATAGATTAATGTCTGACGTTAGCAACATATGATGTATTTAGACTGTTATTTAACCCAATAAATTTATTTCTTTTGAAATATTACAGCTGCAATTTGGAGAGTTTTAGCCTTTGATAACTTGCGTTAAAACGCGCTAGCCAACGTTGAATTTACGCCTCAACAATATGCAATGCTTCAAATTTTTGAATACCCTCTTTGAACCAATAAAATCATCTTATATGATGATCGAAATATATAATTCATCATATAACTGTAACTATACGTAATATAGAATTTGGGCGTGATAGAGCTCGCCGTTATCCAGGCCCCAAGCTTTTAAATATCAATTCGGACACTATGTAATTCTTTATTTCATTTGTGATCGCGACGTGTTTCGGGCGCGCAAGTCTGCGGCTGGAATTAAACTCGGACGCGAGCTGCAGCAACGCAAGCTCACAAAGAATCAAAGCAGGTCTGATAACAACCCCCAAGGAGGACTCATCATGGCAGTCAATTTTCTACGTCGCCGCGCAGTAATAGCCACGCTGGCATTATCAACAGTGCTGGCCGCATGCGGCAGTATGCCTGGCAGCGCGCCGAAGAACACAATAACGGTGATTTCATCCGGCGGCTTTGCCTCTTCGGTAGAAGCGCTTGCACCGCAATTTGAGAAACAGTCTGGCTACCATGTCGAGATCATTCATGGCTCTTCCATGGGCGGCGCCACCGATTCCATTCCAGCCCGACTTGATCGCGGCGAACCCGCAGATATGGTTATCCTGGCCCGCAATTCACTGGATAAACTGGCTACCAAAGGCCAGGTGGTTCAGGGTAGTCAGGTGGATCTGGTTCGCTCTCTTATTGGTATCTCGGTACAGAAAGGCGCACCCAAACCAGACATAAGCAGCACTGCGGCGGTCAAACGTGCGCTGCTGGCTGCACCGTCTATTGCGTATTCTGCCAGCGCCAGCGGGACTTACTACGAAAAAGAAATGATCAAGAAACTGGGCATCGAAGCCCAGGTCAAACCCAAAAGCAAACGTATTGTGTCTGAGCGCGTAGGTGCCGTTGTTGCCCGAGGCGATGCTGCGCTAGGTCTGCAGCAGGTCAGCGAACTCCTGCCCATCAAAGGCGCGGATTTTGTTGGCGTATTGCCAGCAGAATTGCAGAAAGAGACAGTATTCTCTGCCGGCATTACCAGCCATGCACGTAATCAGCAAGGCGCAAATGAGCTGATCAAGTATCTGACTTCGCCTGCCGCCGTAGAGACCATTAAACAGAACGGCCTGGAACCCGCGTTTACTGCCAAATAGAATCATAAAGACTGACACGGTTCGCCCCTTCAGGCAGATCGTGTCAGCGACGGTACTCACGAAAAGCACAACATCACCGCTGCTGATCTTCATTAAAGCGGTATCTAGTCGATAAAAGCGATTGACATGAAAATCGCGAATGACATTTTCTTTCCTCGTGATAAATCCCGCTTTGTTAGGGATTAACCCCAGCTTGTTTATTTCAATTGTGCTTATTATTATGATTTTATGCACAACGAGACAAAACTACGCAACGAAAGCCGTATGCCCCTGTATTTGCAGGTGGCCAAGCTGATGCGGCAAAAGATCGAAAGCCAGCAATGGCGTTTCGGCGAGCAGATTCCTACTCTGGATAATCTGGTCGCCGAGTTCGACGTTTCGCGTATCACGCTCAGAGCAGCACTAAATCTACTGGAAGACAGCGGCATTATCCGGCGTACCCGTGGTGTAGGCACATTTGTAGCCAAAGACTTGTCGGAACAACGCTGGTTCAGGCTGGCCAGCACCTTTGACGAGCTGGTTCAGACTGTTTCCACCCTCAAGATTCATATGTTGCCGGTAGAGGCTGGCGAACAGGTGACGGATACTGCCAGCGGCTTTGCCTTTGGCTTCGATGGCAACTGTAATCATTACGAGCGTCTGCATCGCGTGCACTATCGCAACGATACGCCGTACTGTGTGATTGACCTGTATCTGGAAAAGACCATTTTCGAAAGCAATCCTGAGGGTTATCGGACAGCACCGGTGGTTCCGCAACTTGCAGCCAGACCTGATATCACAATTGACCAGGCGCGCCAGACGATGCGCATCACAGTTTCGGATCGAGACACGGCAAACCGTTTGAATATCGGCGTGGGAGACCCTATCGCCGATGTCTGTCGCGTCTTCAAAGATCCGACAGGAAAAATTCTTTATTACGCACATATTCAATACCCGGCGCAGTTGATTCAGATCGACACAGATCTTTTGCAGCACGGCCGGCAAAACACGCAACATTAAAAAAGCCGGGCGCGGCAATCGTATAAAACGCATGGAGACAAGAGGATGGCCAAAGCCGTTAGAAGCAGCACCCGATTGGGCAACGTCGCCTGGTCGGTCTTTCCGTTCATCTGCCTGATAGCCCTATGGATGGTGGTACATGCATCCGGCATTATCAGTCCCGCGCTGCTGCCTTCCCCGCTTGAAGTGCTGCAGACGTTCTGGACGCATTTAACCAAGGGCGGTCTGCTGATCAATATGTGGATGTCCATACAACGCGTGGTGGGCGGACTGCTGCTGGGCATGCTGCTGGCCGTTCCTATCGGATTTCTGATCGGCTGGTATAAGCCGATTCGCCGCTTTGTGGATCCGCTGGTCAATTTCTTTCGTGCCCTGCCCCCCATTGCGCTTATTCCACTTGTGATTGTGTATTTCGGCATCGGAGAGATGGCCAAAATCGCGATTCTGTTCTACGCATCCTTTTTTGCCGCTGTGATTGTGATGTATGAAGGCATGAGTCAGATCAGTCCCGTCTATATTCGCGTCGCCAAGACGCTGGGTGCCACGGATATGGAAATCTTTTTGAAAGTGATGGTGCCCATGACCGTGCCGCATATGCTGACAGCCCTGCGGGTTGCCTTGGGCGTCGCCTGGGCCACACTGGTGGCAGCTGAACTGGTCGCAGCCCAGGAGGGACTGGGTGCCATGATTCAGAACGCCTCGGCTTTCTTTGATCTGCGATCCATTTATGTGGGCATTATCTGCATTGGTGCAATTGCTCTGTTGATGGATATCGCCATACGCAAATTATCGAACCGATTGATTGGCTGGCAGGACCGGGCCGGAGAATAAATGATGCAGACAAACAAAGAGCGCATTGTTTTTGACAATGTTTCCATGCAGTTCGAGACGTCCAACGGTCAGCTCGAAGTCGTTCGTGATATGTCATTTGCGGTTAACCAAGGTGACTTTATTTCACTTGTGGGCCCATCTGGCTGCGGCAAAACCACGCTGATGAACATGGCTGCCGGTTTCGTCAAACCCACAGGCGGGGAAGTTTTGCTGGACGGCAGGCAGATAGATGAGCCCGGCCCGGATCGCGGTGTGATGTTCCAGGAGTATGGTGTTTTTCCGTGGCTGACCGTAGAGCAGAATATTGCATTTGGCCTGAATCTGAAAGTCAGCAAAAACCTGACCACTGCCGAGAAAAAGGAAATTGTGGATCGCTACCTGAACCTGATGGGGCTTCATGATTTTCGCAAAGCCTATCCCAAAACGCTTTCGGGCGGCATGAGACAGCGGCTGGCCTTGGCGAGAACCTATGCGGTGCGTCCTGAGTTTGTGCTGATGGACGAACCTTTCGGCGCCCTGGATGCGCAGACGCGCAGCGCCATGCATGATTTATTGCTGGACGTGCTGTATGCCGAAGGAAAAACCGTGATGCTGATAACGCATTCGGTCGAAGAAGCCGTTTATCTGTCAAGCAAGGTTCTGATTATTTCCGCTCGCCCTTCGCGGATTCGAGAGGTAGTGGAAATTCCCTTTCCGTATCCTCGTCATCGATCATTACAGGAAACCCCCGAATTCATTGCCCTGCGTGCCCATATTCACAACAGTGTGATGCAGGAATACGCTGCCCAGGAAGCCCTGGCCAGGGAAAACCGCGTCGCCTAGGCGCACCAGCTGTCAAATCTCAAAGGAGGTAGTTGCCATGAAACGTAGAACTTTTCTTAAAATGACGGCAGGAACGGCAGCGGTTGCGCTACACGCTTCGCCCCTGTTTGCCCAAAGCAGCACGAAGGTCAGGGTCGGCTATCTGCATACCCTGGCAGTAGACGGCCAGATCTGGCTTGCTGAAGACATGGGTATCTGGAAGAAGAACGGATTACAAATGGAATTTACCCAGTTCCAGACCGGACTGGAGCTCTTCCAGGCCATGAGCGGTGGCAGTATCGATGTCCTGAGTACGGGCGCAGTCATGTCCAACTTCCCGGCACGGGGTCAGGGCAAAGTGTTTCTGATGAATGACGTTGAGTTCGCGACGGCGCAGCTCTGGGTTCATCCTGATATGGGTATCAATTCTGTGGCCGACCTCAAGGGCAAGCAGATTTCCACCACCACAGGCACCACGGCTCACGTGTTCCTGGACAACGCGCTGCGCAAGAATGGCATTGATCCGAAAAAAGACGTGAAGATTATCAATCAGCGCATGCAGGATGCAGTGACCGCTTTTATTTCCAAAGCGGTACCAGCGATTGCCCTGTGGGTGCCGTTCAATATCCCCATTCGCAACAAGGTGCCGGGAGCAAAAATGCTTATGGATGCCTCGGGTTTTTATCCTGAAGCCGCCATTATGGGGGGCTGGGCTGCACGCAATGATTATTACGAAAAGAATAAGCCGGTGCTGGAGAAGATAATTCGCGGCTGGGCCGAAGCCAATGATTATCTGATCGCCAATACAGACAAGGCCCTGGAGGCGATTCAGAGCAAGCATTATCAGCAGGTGCCGCTGGCCGATATCAAGGAACAGTACGCCGCACAGAAAATGTTTACGTCCAAGGACTGGGCCAAACTTTATGAAGATGGTTCGGTCACCAAATGGCTGCAACGAACGACTGATTTCTTTATTGACTTTGCGACTATTCCCAATCCGACACCCGCTTCGGAATATTTTGATCCTAAACTTTATCTGAATGTCATAAAACCATGAATGAAATAAAACGGCAGCAGGCGGGTTACGACTACATTATTGTTGGGGCAGGATCGGCCGGCTGCGTGCTGGCCAATCGTCTGTCTGCCGATCCGGCGGTAAAAGTGCTGCTGCTGGAAGCCGGCAAACCCAACACGAACTTCTGGCTTCATCTGCCTGTCGGATATTTCAAAACGATTTACGATACGCGCTTCTCGCGGCTCTTCGATACCGATCCCTGCGAAGGGACTGCTGGCAGGAACATCGTCTGGCCGCGCGGTCGAGTTCTGGGCGGGTCCAGCTCCATCAACGGCCTGCTTTATATTCGGGGTCAGCACCGCGATTATGATGACTGGGCCGCGAAAGGCGCCGATGGCTGGGATTACCAGTCCGTGCTGCCGTTCTTCAAACGCTCGGAAGGCTATGAAGGTGGCGACAGCGAATATCACGGTGGTCATGGCGAGCTGGGCGTATCCAATCTGAAGAACGATCACCCTTATTGCCGGGCCTGGGTGGCGGCCGGCCAGGAATTTGGATTGCCGTTCAATCCGGACTTCAATGGCGCGACCGAGTTCGGCGTGGGCGCTTACCAGCTCAGCATGAAAAACGGCTGGCGTTCCAGTTCAGCAACCGCGTTTTTGCGGCCTGTGCAGGCCCGCACTAATCTTACCGTGCTCACTGAAGCGCACCTGACACGCATTCTTTTCCAGGGGACCACGGCCACCGGTGTGGAATGGGTGAAAAACGGGTCTGTACATCAGGCAGTGGCTGACCGCGAAGTGATTCTGTCTGCCGGTGCCGTGCAGTCTCCGCAAATATTGCAATTGTCAGGCATCGGACCCCGCGCCCTGCTGGAAAAATATGGCATTCCCGTCATTCATGATGCGCCCGAGGTAGGAGAAAACCTGAAAGATCATTATCAGGCCAGAACCAT
Organism: Pseudomonadota bacterium; assembly: GCA_023390055.1. GTDB lineage: Bacteria > Pseudomonadota > Alphaproteobacteria > Rhizobiales > Rhizobiaceae > Neorhizobium. Next base: position 12,802 of record JAEWDP010000066.1, read on the forward strand.
TGTCAGACTCAAGCATAAGCTTTCCCTGAATAATGACGTTCGCAATCCCATCCGGCTTGCCGCCATGGGTCTGCAATGGGCGTTCAAAAACGCAGGGCCGCTGACGGTGGGAGCAGGACAGGTCGGCGGTTTTGCCAAAACAGAATTCGCCAGAGACGACCGGTCCGATATGCAGTTCAATGTCATGCCGCTGTCGGTAGACAAACCCGGAACACCACTTCATCACTATCCGGGCTTTACGGCTTCTGCAAGCCAGTGCAGGCCTGCCTCGCGCGGACGACTGCAGATACGCAGCACCGATCCGCTGGCCGCACCGCATATCGAGACCAATTACCTTAGTGAAGAGATTGATCGAAATACACTGGTGGCAGGGTTGGAGATATTGCGCGAGATCTACAACCAGCCGTCCTTTCGGGATCTGATTGATACCGAGATGCTGCCAGGTGCGGCGCGCAATTCAAAAGCAGGCCTTCTTGAATTCGCCCGCGAAGGTGGCGGCACGGTCTTTCATGCCGTAGGAACCTGCCGCATGGGTTCAGACGCGAGCGCAGTGGTTGATGCGACACTGAAAGTACAGGGCGTGCAACGCCTGCGGGTGATCGATGCCTCGGTCATGCCCGAGATGGTGTCTGCCAATACCAACGCCGCCTCCATCATGATCGGAGAAAAAGGCGCAGATCTGGTGTTGAAGGGATAAGCACCTGCGCTTGCACCAGTATTGAAAATTTCAATTGAAAACAGGGAACACCATGGCAGGCAATGAGATGGAAAGCCAATTGCAGTTCAAACCCATACGTCTTGCGCGCGTAGAGGCACTCGTGTTTCGTGCACCAGTCACTGAACCGGTGCAGACGTCTTTCGGCATCATGCATGACAGACCGGCCGTGCTGGTACAAGTAGAAAGCGAAGACGGCATCGTAGGCTGGGGCGAGATCTGGTGCAATTTTCCCGCCGTGGGTGCGGAACATCGTGCAAGAATATTGCAGTCCGCCATTGCGCCGATATTGATGGAGCGGGCCTGGGACACACCGCGCCAGGCCTTCGAAACACTGCATCAGCGACTTCACGTACTGGGCATACAGTGTGGCGAGCCCGGCACCATCGCGCAGGCCATTGCCGGCGCGGATATGGCGTTGTGGGACCTGTTCGCCCGGCAAATGCAAATGCCGCTATGGCAGTTACTGGGTGGCACGCCTGAAATTTCCGTGTATGCCTCGGGCATCAGCCCCACGGATCCGGAGAAGCTTGCCGCGGCAAAACGAGAAGAAGGCTATCGCG
>JAEWDP010000067.1 GCA_023390055.1 Pseudomonadota bacterium
CAATGACGACATCCGGCAAACCAAGGATGGCATCAATCGATGCCCGATCTTCTTTTTCCATCGACTTATCCCTCGCGAAACAAGTCTGATGTGTAACCCTCATCCCCCGTTCATGAGGAAGAGCCCCATTCCAACCGCACAGCGCCAGAACACGCAAGCGGTAATTTTCAAAGTTCCTGAAGCCGAAGGCTCGGCGCGATATCATCTCCACAAAATGTACCTAAGACATAGGTGACAACCTCGTGCGGAACGGGTTGTCGATGGTTGCGAGTTGGTTCCGGCAATGCGAGCTTTTTTAGGACCTGCACGCTTGGAAACGGCAAGACCTGATTTGTCAAAGAAGCCATTCGATTGGAAGTAAACCGATAAACCGGAGCATTATACGTGACAAGGCACTTGTCCCTGGCTCGGTCGCATGGCTAACCCGACTACCGTCTGCTCTGATTTCTTTCCAGATAAGTGTGTTATCCTGGACCAGTTCTGGTGCATAGCTTGCACGCGGAAACTGTTGCGAGAATGCTTCATTAAGAGCGTTGGCCATGCGGGGGCTGTCAATCAGGACGCCCATCTCTGTATTGAGAAGCAGAGACCGTGGATCGAAATTGAATGAGCCAATGAAAATTTGCTTCCCATCCACTGCGAGTGTTTTGGAGTGCAAGCTTGCGCGCGATGATCCCGCAAGGCCGCGAGGCTCTGGTTCATTGTGGGCCGCGTGTTCAGGCTTTAGTTCGTAAAGCTTGATCCCAGAGCGCAGGAGCCGGGGCCGATACTTCACGTAGGCACTATGAACGATGGCCACGTCGGTCGCAGCTTGAGAGTTGGTCATAATTCGAACATCCACCCCTGATCTTGCTAGATGTTCAAGCGTTTCTGAGATCCTCTTTCCCGGAATAAAATAGGCGGACACGAGATTGATGGATCTCGTCGGCTGCGTGAGAAGTGCCATGAGTTGCGGAAAAAGAAGGTCGTTGGTCTCAGCTTGCCCGAGGCCCTTGGCAGGATCGTCACTCACAAGGACAACTTCTGTCCACTCGTAGTCCAGTTGATCTTCGCGCAATTTCCGAACCAGTGAAGAGTCTTGTAGCCGTTGGAGGTAGTGCTCTCCGTCTGCTGAAGCCATCGCTTGCTTCGCATCAGCAATCAGTTGGTCGAGAGATCCTTCTTCAGGTCGGATGACGATACGGTCGATTGGGTGAGAGGACTTGCTGCTCCAATACCGGTCGAAATCTACTCCGATATCGATGGCTGCGTTTCCCACGACAAGGACATCCGTATCCAGGAACTGGACACCGTTCCCAAAGCCAAAATAGACATCGCCCACGTTGCGGCCGCCAACAATGCTCGCTGCTCCGTCCGCGGTGAGCGACTTGTTATGCATTCGTCTGTTCAATCGAAAGAAGTCGAATACGTATCCAAGCGGCTTCAGCGTTCGTAAAATGAATGGATTGTAGAGGCGGACTTCGATATTCGGCAACGTGTCGAGGGCAGCCAGATCGCTATCGAGGCCGTTAATGCCGTTATCATCGAGTAGAATACGAACGCGTATACCCCGCTTGGCCGCCTGTCGCAGTTCCTCGAGCAGGAGCAGGCCGGTCGCGTCACGCTGCCAGATATAGTATTGGACATCGAGTGCTTGTTCCGCCTTGCGGATTAGCGCAATTCTCGCCGCGAACGCATCCGGGCCATCGATTAATGGAACGACGCCACTATCCCCTTCCTGTCCGGGAGGTGAGGCAATGGCTAGCCGGCCGAGCGTCGTTGCTTGTGATGCTTCGACCGCCTTTGTTATTGTCCGTCCTTCGAGTGACGGTGGTTTGAACATCATATGCGCGGTCACCACTATCGCGACAAGCAACGCGATTGCAAAACCGATTTTCCTCAGCACGTTTGCTCCCGAAATCCTACCTCATTGAGGCCGCTCACAGCGTGCTAATGGCATTATGCAGGCGTGGCGAAGCCCAGCAGTTTACACATTATACGTATTGCGGAATTTGGCCATGGTCGATGAAAAGTTCACCGCCAAGCGCGCATGCATATATCGCTGAGGTGCATTCATGTGCGATGTTGGCGGTGGTTCGTCTGGGTCAAGAAAGGCTTGGTGGCAGTTGCGGGCCCAAAGGCACGACCCCCGTCGGATTGAGTGCCTTGATCGAATAATACCCACTTTTGATATGGTCGATATTGACAGTCTCGCGGACGCCGGGAATGGCAAGAATACGGACAAGATAGTCACTCAATACCGGGTAGTCAGCAATGCGCTTGAGGTTGCATTTGAAGAGACCGTAATAGGCAACATCAAAACGAACGAGTGTCACGAACAACCGAATGTCAGCTTCCGTCAGGCGATTACCGGATAAGAACTCGCGACCATCCCCGAACCTTGTCTCAAGTTCCTCAAGCATTGCGAAGACCTCGTTGAAGGCTTCCTCGTAAGCAACTTGCGTGGTTGCAAAACCTGCTCGGTAGACGCCGTTGTTGAGACTCGGATAGATGCGATTATTCAGGAGTTCAATTTCCTCGCGCAGCTCTTCGGGATAAAGATCATAAGTGGGATCTGCCAGATCACCGAAGCCGGAATTCATCATCCGCAGGATCTCCGCGGATTCGTTATTGACGACTGTGCCTCGCTGCCGATCCCACAGTACTGGGACCGTGGCGCGGCCGGAGATCGCAGGATCGGCCCGGGCATAGAGTTCATGGAGATAGGTTGCCCCATTGACCGTGTCATGATCTGCACCCGGAAAGTCGCCAAATCGCCAGCCTTGGTCACTGAGGGTGGGTTCAACTACCGACACGGATATTATGTCATCAAGCTTCTTGAGCTTGCGACCGATCAGCGTACGGGACGCCCAAGGGCAGATTAGCGCGACATAAAGGTGATAGCGACCGGGTTCCGCCTTGAAGCCGCCTTCACCTGTCGGGCCGGGGCTGCCATCGGGTGTGATCCAGTTGCGAAAACTTGACGTTTGACGCACAAAGCCCCCCCTTGTCGTCCTTGGCTTGCACCGGTTGCCAGTCAGCGACCCATTTTCCATTCACCAGCATATTGGTCTCCTTAGATTCCGAGCAAGATTGAGTAGCCCAAGGCTTATGCAATTTGGTTCTACCATGATCGCGATATTATCGCGCTTGTCATTTCCTTGGCTTTGCAGGAGACGCCAATCTGCACACCTGGCTGAACGTCCTTTTGACACCGGCTTTATCGCGACAAATAAGTTCGTCGGCGGTGAATATTATGCGATGTCATCTGGAACGTGGTGAAGGTCTTGGCGTTGAGGGGAACCATAAGTACTCAGACTTGGATCGACTGAAGGATCTTTATGCCTGTCGTTCACGCTCCTGGCGACACGCCCACCGAAGTCCGTTGTCGCGTATTGTCATATCTGACAGTTTGCGTTGTTCAAAACGAGAATAGAGAGAAGGGTCATGAAACATGTGATTTTCGTCTTTGGTCTTGCTGTTCTACTCGGCGGCTGCACTTCGGCAACCGTGCCAGGCGGAACGATTGGGCTAGAACCAATTCCTGGTAGCATAACTTATGGCGGACAACCACGAACGCGCCTGACCAAAGCTCCGGTCGGGAGCCCCGTAAACCATCAGTTTCGAAATGCGCTCGGACAGCGCGTGGAGGAGCGCTACATCATTCAGCCAGACCGCAGCCTGAAACTGGTTTCGCGCCGCGTCTATCGTGAATGGCTGTTTAACGACTAGAGACCATAACGCCGGCTACGACCAATCGTGGACTTGTCCCAACTTGCGCCAGATTCGGCTGTCACTTGGACGCCAATCGGACCGGTGGCGGGTCACTATGACGCGTCTGCAATACTTGCGGGTGAACCAAGTTTGACGCTATCGGCAACGTAAGTCACAGAAGGATCAGCCATGCCGGAGACTTATTGGTCGCCGCTACCAGTCTTCAAAACCGGGATACGCGGGCGCTGCCCTCGCTGCGGACAGGGACATCTCTTCAACGGCTTCCTGACCCTTCGACCCAACTGCGAGGTTTGTGAACTCGACTATTCATTCGCGGATCCGGCAGATGGGCCTGCCTTCTTTGTCATCTGCTTTGCTTGTGTCCCGAGCGTCGCACTGGCCGTTTGGATCGAAGTGATGTTCCAGCCGTCATTTTGGGTACATCTCGTAGTGTCACTACCCTTTCTTCTTCTGACCTGCATTCCACCGTTGCGCCCGTTAAAAGGATGGCTTGTTGCGAGCCAGTATGCATTCAAGGCAGGGCAGGGGTCACATGAGCGATTATCGGCAGTGTCGAACCCTGTAACGGCATCTGTCGAGAACAGTGGGACCTGATGGATGCATGGTTCTGTCTCTCAGTGTTCGAGACAGATTTTACTGCGAACGGGGCAGAAGGCGTTTATCAGGTACGCCGCCCGACTTCGCGGGCCAGGTCTTCGAAACCAAAGCTTTCCCCTTTTTCTGCCGCCCCGTTTGCAAGAAGCAGAATGCGAATTGGAAATGCGACCGCCTTTTGATGGGATTGTGATACCGTTAGCGGATGCTTATCATCGAGCACGATCTGCTCAGCGTCCTGCAAGACTTTCTCAATTTCGGAGTGGCGCACGAGACCCTTGTCCACCAGAAGCCGGTTTATTGCAGCGAAAGCCAAGTAAAGGCCTTCGAGCTGAGGGTTGGCTGTATTCATAACAATTCCCTTTTTCATGGCGACCCATACGATGACAGCGGTGTTATGGTCGATCAACCATATACCGAGTTACGCATATTATTAGGCCCGATCCTTCAGATACTGACAAGATCGGCAAAGCCCGTATCGGCAAATACAATGCGCTATGCAATCACTTGTATCGCTTGGTTGCCTGGCTGCCTGGCAACCGTATGGGCGTCCGGAGGAAGCCTGCAAGCTTGCGAGAATGGGCCGAAGACGATAGGTCGGGTGGTGAAAATCTATCCGGGCGCGGCAATCTCGAACACGTGCCAGTGGAACCTTTTTCAGTGCTCTCCGTTCAACTTCACAAGAAGAAGAGGAGACCGTTATGTACAGCATCGTTTGGCTGGTTGGTGCCATTGTCATCGTCATTGCCGTTTTGAAACTGGTCGGTCTCGTGTAATTTTTTCTGGCCATTGGTCTTTTGGGCAAGGAGTGAGACATGAACCGCATTATCTGGATTGTCGGCGCCGTTGTGATCGTTATCGCCATCTTATCCTTCCTCGGCATTGGTTGAGCAGATGGAATGAGATGGCTTTCAAGACCGGTAGCTCTTTTGATCTTATGATGCACTGTCACAGCAGATCTCGTTCGATAGTGAGAGATGTGGTCGTGGCCCAGCGGATCTCACGAGCGCTCGTTGATGAGCTTTCGCGCAATGCTCTCAAGCCGCAATAAAATTACGGTTTGTACTTTCAATTCGCATTTTCAGGTCGCTTTAAGAAATTGCCCCCGCGTGGCCGCCGCCCTAGATTGTAACCAGCGCTCTTCGAGGAGGAAGTTCGCTGGAATCGATCGGTTCTCAGGGAGGAGAAGCGAGCATGAGCGATACCAAAAGGCTCAGCCTGAATGTTCCCGAGCCGGAAGTGCGTCCTGGCAACAAGCCAGATTTCTCACATGTCAACATTCCCAAGGCGGGCTCGGTTCGGCGTCCGCAGATGGACGCTGATCCCGAGAGCATTCGGGATCTGGCGTTCTCGATCATCCGTGTTTTGAATCGGGATGGCGAGGCAGTCGGACCATGGGCCGGTACGCTTACAAATCAGGAACTAATGGAAGGTCTGCGGCATATGATGCTGCTGCGCGCCTTCGATCAGCGGATGTTGATGGCACAACGCCAGGGAAAGACATCCTTCTACATGCAGCATCTGGGTGAGGAGGCCATCTCTTGTGCCTTCCGACGGGCATTGCAGCCGGGTGACATGAATTTTCCGACCTATCGGCAAGCGGGTCTACTCATCGCCGGTGGGTATCCGATGGTCGACATGATGAATCAGATCTATTCAAATGATGCCGATCCTCTCAAGGGACGCCAATTGCCGGTAATGTATTCATCGAAAGAGCAAGGTTTCTTCTCGATTTCCGGAAATCTGGGCACGCAGTTCGTACAGTCGGTCGGTTGGGCCATGGCATCTGCGATCAAGAACGATACGAAGATCGCCGCCGGCTGGATCGGGGATGGATCGACGGCGGAATCGGATTTTCATGCTGCCTTGGTCTTTGCTTCCACTTATCGCGCACCGGTGATCCTCAATGTTGTCAACAACCAGTGGGCAATCTCGACATTCCAGGGAATTGCCCGCGGGGGCTCAGGAACCTTTGCTGCAAGGGGCCTGGGATTTGGCCTCGCATCTCTTCGAGTTGATGGAAACGACTATCTCGCCGTGCATGCGGTTGCGAAGTGGGCTGAGGAGCGAGCACGCAGCAATATCGGACCTACCCTCATCGAATATGTGACCTACCGTGTTGGCGCCCATTCGACATCGGATGATCCGTCTGCCTATCGCCCGAAAGAGGAATCTGAAGCATGGCCTCTCGGCGACCCGGTCATACGGCTCAAGAAACATCTTATTCGTGTCGGCGTCTGGAGCGAGGAGCGCCATACACAGATGGAAGCTGAAATCCGTGATGTCGTTGTCGGCGCTCAAAAGGAGGCGGAACGTCACGGCACACTGCATTCAGGCGGGCGGCCTTCGGTGCGGGATATGTTCGAAGGCGTTTATGCCGAAATGCCGCAACATCTGAAGCGGCAGCGTCAAGAAGCGGGAGTGTAGCCAATGGCGCCCATGACGATGATCGAAGCCATTCGAAGTGCGCTTGATGTGTCGATGGGTGCTGACGAAAATGTTGTCGTGTTTGGTGAAGATGTCGGCTATTTCGGTGGCGTGTTTCGATGCACCCAAGGTTTGCAGCAAAAATACGGGAAAACACGTTGTTTCGATACGCCGATCTCGGAAGCGGGCATTGTCGGGACGGCGATCGGCATGGCTGCCTATGGGTTAAAGCCGTGCATCGAAATCCAGTTTGCTGATTATATGTACCCGGCCTACGATCAATTGACGCAGGAGGCTGCGCGGTTGCGTTATCGCTCCAACGGCGATTTTACCTGTCCAATGGTCGTCAGGATGCCAACCGGCGGAGGGATCTTTGGGGGACAGACGCACAGCCAGAGTCCTGAAGCATTGTTTACCCACGTTTGCGGTTTGCAGGTTGTTGTTCCTTCCAATCCTTATGATGCCAAGGGATTGCTGGTCGCGGCAATCGAAAATCCCGATCCGGTTATCTTCCTAGAGCCGAAGCGTCTCTATAACGGTCCCTTCGACGGGCATCATGAACGCCCGGTAACGTCATGGGCAGGGCACCCGTTGGGTGAAGTTCCCGACGATCATTTTTCTGTACCGCTAGGCAAGGCCGTGGTCCGTCGGGAAGGATCGGCGGCAACGATCCTCGCTTATGGTACGATGGTCCATGTGGCGCAGGCGACGGCCGATGAGACTGGCATCGATGCGGAGGTTATAGATCTGCGCTCACTTATTCCCCTGGATCTCGACACGATATTGGAATCCGTGCGAAAGACCGGGCGCTGCATGGTGGTTCATGAAGCAACGTTGACTTCCGGTTACGGAGCCGAACTTGTTGCCCTGGTACAGGAGCATTGCTTCTTTCATCTGGAAGCGCCGATAGCACGCCTGACCGGATGGGACACGCCTTATCCGCATGCTCAGGAATGGGATTATTTCCCGGGTCCCGCACGTATCGGGCAGGCCCTCCGTGAACTGATGGAGGCGTGATCATGGCGGTTCGATCGATTAAGCTACCGGATGTCGGCGAGGGTGTAGCGGAAGCCGAACTCGTCGAATGGCACGTCGAAGTCGGCGACATCGTGCGCGAAGATATGGTCCTGGCTGCGGTCATGACTGGCAAGGCCACTGTCGAAATCCCATCGCCAGTGGAGGGCGAAGTTGTCTGGCGACATGGCTATGTCGGCGATATCATTGCAACGGGAACCGTAATTCTCAAGATCAGGGTTTCCGACAATGCCGGGGATGAGGCGACGGGAAACGTCGTGTCTGGCGAGCCGGAAACGGTGGAGATCGAGCGCAAGATCTCCACCGTGGCGGATGGGTTTATGTTACCGAAATCGCCCTCCCAGCTTGATGCACCGGTGAGGTCGACAGGCGTTTCGCGAGCAACCGGGGAAAGGCCGCTTGCAGCGCCAGCGGTTCGTTTAAGGGCAAGAGAGGCCGGGATTGACTTGCGCCAGGTCGCGGGGAATGGCCCGGCTGGTCGCATTACCCATGATGATCTCGATGCGTTCCTGCAGCACGGCAAGAGGCAGCCGGAACAGACATCCCGGCAACCGAATACGTCCATCCACGACGTCAAGGTTGTCGGTCTTCGCCGTCGTATTGCAGAGCACATGGCGTTGTCAAAATCGCGTATCCCCCACATAACCTACGTGGAGGAGGTGGATATGACCGGCATTGAGGAATTGCGTACCAACCTCAATGCGGGTCGCAGGGCCGAGCAGCCGAAACTGACGATCCTCCCGTTTCTGATGCAGGCAATCGTCAAGGCCGTGTCAGATCAGCCGATGGTCAATGCGCTGTTCGATGACGAGGCTGGCATCATTCGCCAGTATGGTGGCGTACACGTAGGAATAGCTACGCAGACGCGCGCCGGCCTGGTTGTACCGGTTGTCAAACATGTTGAGGGAAGAGATCTTTATAGCTGCGCTGGCGAGCTCTTGCGCCTGAGTGAGGCCGCCCGCAAAGGGACAGCACAACGTGAAGAATTGTCGGGCTCGACAATAACGATCAGCTCGCTCGGAGCGATGGGGGGGATTGTTTCGACGCCTGTCATCAATCATCCAGAAGTGGCTGTAATTGGAGTCAACAAAATTGCGGTCCGACCGCAATGGGATGGTACCCAATTCGTTCCACGCAAGATGATGAATCTTTCCTCCAGCTTTGATCACCGTGTCATCGATGGCTGGGATGCCGCGACCTTCATTCAACGCCTCAAACAGCTTCTGGAGTCGCCCGCAATGATATTTGTCGAGGGTTGAGATGAAAGAAATCACCTGTAAGCTTCTCGTTATCGGAGCCGGCCCAGGCGGTTATGTCTGTGCCATCCGTGCGGGCCAACTCGGTGTCGACACGGTCATCGTCGAAATGGCAAAGGCCGGCGGTGTCTGTCTCAATGTTGGCTGCATCCCATCGAAGGCAATCATTCATGCAGCAGACAGTTTTGCAGAAGCTGCACTAAATGCCTCCGGCAAGGATGCTATGGGTATCCGTGTTGGAAAGCTTTCGATTGATTTCGAATCCACCATCGCGTGGAAGGATGGAATCACCCAACGGCTGTCGATTGGTGTGACCAGCCTGCTGAAACAGGCTGGTGTAAAGGCCGTTTTGGGTCAAGCCCGCTTTCGCGACGGAAAAACGGTCGAAGTTGAAACCGAAACGGGCTTGCAGGTAATCCGTTGCGAGAATGTGGTTATTGCCACCGGCTCGACGCCGGTGGAACTTCCGGCGATGCCCTTTACCGGATGCGTGATCTCATCGACGGACGTTTTGTCGCTCAAGGAAATTCCAAAGACGCTTGCTGTCGTCGGTGCTGGCTATATCGGGCTTGAACTGGGGACGGCATTTGCCAAGCTGGGCAGCAAGGTGACAATCGTGGAGAAGCAGGACCGCATCCTGCCACTCTTCGATGCGGCTGTCAGCCGACCGGTGAGCAAGCGATTGTCGATGCTAGGCGTGGATATCCTTGTCAAGTCTGAGGTCAAAGGTCTTGGCGCAGAAGAGACCATTCTTCTTGTGAAAACGCCAGAAGGAGACCAGCGGATTGTAGCCGACAAGATCCTTGTCACCGTTGGCCGGCGTCCGGTTACCGATGGCTGGGGGCGAGAAGAACTTGAGCTTGATATGGAAGGGCGCTTTCTTCGCATCAACGAGCAATGCCGCACATCCATGCGTGGTGTCTATGCAATCGGGGATGTAACAGGTGAGCCAATGCTTGCGCACCGCGCTATGGCCCAAGGAGAGATGGTGGCCGAGATTGTTGCCGGGCGGCGTCGTGCGTGGGATAAACGTGCGATACCCGCAGTCTGCTTCACCGATCCGGAGATTGTGGCCGTCGGCCTGCTGCCTGAAGAAGCGCGCCAGGCGGGTCATGATATTAAGTTCGGGCAGTTTCCATTTTCGGCCAATGGCCGGGCAATGACACTTGTGCAAGAAGATGGATTCGTTCGTGTTGTCGCGCGCTCGGATAACCATCTGGTTCTGGGTATCCAGGCTGTTGGCGCTGGTGTTTCGGAGCTTTCCGCAGCCTTTTCCCTGGCGATCGAGATGGGCGCATGCCTGGAGGACATTGCGGGGACGATCCATGCGCATCCTACCCTCTCGGAAGCATTCGCCGAGGCCTCTTTGAAAGCGCTTGGTCACGCCCTGCATGTGTAGCCCCGTAGGCTCTGCAGCTTCGTTGGCAGTATTGGCGCCAGCCAAGGATCGGCTTTACAATTCCAGGAGTGCGTAGGGGCGACCTGTGGGTTTCCTGACATGCGACGCAACGTTGTAGACCGGTGCGCCACCGGGCGTGGTGCCGCCATAGGTACCGCGATGTGCATGACCATGGACAACAGCTGTTACCGGAAAGCGGTCGATTGTTTCCGCCAGTCGTGACGACCCAAGGAACGGATAGATCTCCTTGGGTTCTCCAATGACTGTGTCGACTATCGGAGCGTAGTGAAGTACGACCATTGCGCGATCGGAACGGACTTGTCGGAGAGCATTTTCAAGCCGCATGCTTTCTTCGACACTTTCCGTGACCATTGCCTTGATGGCGGGCTCGCCGAATGAACCCAACATGTGGCGACCAAAGCCACCTGCAAACCCCTTGGTACCGACGAACCCCATGCCATCGATTTCGATTGCCTGACCGTCGAGCAATTGTACGCCTCCTTGCTTGATGATCGCCTTGATCTCCTCCACATGGTTGCATTCGTAATCGTGATTGCCGAGAACTGCTACAATCGGGATGGAACAGGAATGCAAATCCCCGGCCAGGACGTCTGCTTGCGCAGGTGTGCCAAGATCGGTTAGGTCACCAGCAAGAACAAGGATATCGGCAACATTCGAGATTTCTGCAAAAAGCTCCTTGTAGGACGTCTCGTCATTCTCCTTGACGTGCAGGTCGCCCATCGCGGCTATCGTGTGCTTGTCAGGTTCCTTTCCGCGTTGTTTGGTGACGACTTTCTTGGCTCTGGTGCCGGTCACTTTGGTCACGAGGATCCTCCTTCATCTTCGTCTGCTTCTCTTTGATCGCGCAATTCTCCTTCACCGCCGACGTCGGCGAACCCCCACTCCCTGACGTCGATCTCGAAGTCGACACGACTGAACATCCGGCCACGGCAAATCTTCATCTGTGGCAGCGGCAACTGGCGTTGTGCCTTGAGGCGATCCAGGAGCTCGTCAAGCAACCATTCCGGGATCTTGTCGCGTTCGGTCGGGTAGATCCAACGGAAGTTCAAAAGATGGACCAACAGTACTTCCCAATGCACCTCCATGTGGTTGAGCAGTCGTTGCCAGTCGATCAGGTCGTGAGCCCGAAGGATCATGTGAACGATATCGCCACCGTCATAGCGGTGACGTAGTTGCACAAAGCATTTCGACCAGATGAGTTCGGTCGGCGCAATGATCCGAATCTGATGGCCACTCATCTCGATTTGACGAGCATTGTCGAACCAGGCATCGCTGATCGGCATGGTGCCATTTGACCCTGCAAAGATCACATCGAAGAAGTGTCGGTTTCTGGAGACTTTGCCCAGCCAACGGTCATCTTCGACTTCGACAGTGTAACCTTTTGTCTTGAAGTGCGCGAGAATTCTTGCGTAGTCGCCTGCGCGACAAAAGATGTCGAGGTCCTTGGTCGGCCTGGATATGCCGGTATAGGCGCTGATTGCATATGTACCGGCGAGAAGGAATGGAATGGCCGAATTCACAAGTTCCTCGAGAGCCTCCGCCATGAAGGCCTCGGCGTCAGGATCGGCAAGCGTCGGGGCGGCCTTTACGTCCATATGCGGCATGGTCTCGATCAGATCGCGGGTTGAGTGTTCCTGGGGAACCATGGGTTCAGCATCCATCACGACCTCCAATAGTGGTTGCGCAGGTGAACACGTTTGCATGGAGGTCAGTTCCCTTGGAGTGACTGAATTTACCATTGCGACTGAATGACAGGCGATCGCAATATCCGACGATCGTGCCTGTGGAACGGATCTCCTTCAGCGTGGTTTGACTTTAAGGATCATGGAAGGAGGCTGACATGCCGGCAAAATCGAAGGCGCAGCAAAAGGCCGCAGGGGCGGCGCTGGCGGCCAAGCGGGGCGATATCAAGAAGGATGAGCTCAAGGGCGCTTCGAAGGGGATGGAGAAGTCGATGAGCGAAAAGGAGCTTCGCGAAATGGCGTCGACAAAGCGGAAGGGAAAGCAGGAACATGTCTCCCATTGAAGGATTGCTAAATCCAAATGGGGAGCGGGTCTCCCCATAGGCCATAAGCATTATTCGATTGGCGGGCACGGGAACAGCGGAACCATTCTGTACCTGAGTTCTGATTTGCATGTGCGGCTGATGATATCTGTTCCGCAACAAGGTGAAGATGCGATCGGGCTCGTGGAGCGCGGCAATGTTCCCTACGTGCACTTGTGACAATTGAACGCTATATTGAAGGACTGGACCCCCTTTCTCGCCAATGACCGTGCTTCGGCATGGACGAGTTGTCGAGGAAGGGCTTCAGCCCGCTCGAACGCAATCTTGCCAAACGTGAATAACGGGATTGAAAACCCGTTATTGGCCAAGGCCGGGTTCGTAAAGCGGGAAATTGGCGACTGAACACTGGAGGATGGTTATGCCGCCGGACGAACTCGATAGAGCCCTTGCCGTGATGCCGCTGCGTGTCGGGACATATATTCCCGACGATTTGCTGGAAGATTGGTTCGCTCCAGGAACCGGAATGAACCCGGTCAGTCAGACGACTCTCGATGCCGCTGAACGTTATGGGCGTCGCTTTGAGTGCGAGTTCAAATACTATCCTGAGCGCCAGGAAGGGGTATTCTGGAAGTGGGTCCCGGCAATCTGATTCACTTCACTGACTGAATGGACATCCGTAACCGGATGTCCAAACACGTCCTCAATATCGGCTAGAGGGCTGCATAGTGGTCACGCAAGGCTTCAAATTTTGCCAGCTGTCCGGCAATCAGCTCACGTTGCTCGTCGCGGCGGACGAACACCTTGAACATGGCTGAACCCCTGGCGTTCATAAACCAGACGGAGCAGGAACGGCGCCCATGGAAGGGGCGGTCCACAAAGGAAATTGAGGCGCAGTTTTCTTTTTTGATGTGACCGCCAATTGGACTGTCCCCATGGATATTGAACCAGCCATGTGCTTCGGAGCCGGTTGGCAGGCTGCCTTCTGCTTCCAGGACGATATCGTCGGTATGGACGATAAGGAGGACTTCACCCCACCCGGTCATTGTTGACCAGATGTCGCTAAACGCTTCCTTGCCAATCGTGACCGCAGCCCCCTTTGGCAAGAGTTCGAGAATTGCCGCTGGTGTGGTCTCGGCCTTGGCTGCGAGTGCTTCTACAACACCATCCGGTTTTTCAGCGAGCACTTCAAGAGCGCGGCTGCGCCGATCGTGCGTCATTGACCCTGTTGTGCTCATGACGTCACGCGGCAGTCGCGATGCGGGCGCCGGAACGATCTTCGTGGATGATGACCTCGAATCCTTCGAAGTGGGGGCCGGAGAGATACTTGATCTTATTGTAGGTTTCGCCGGCCTTTGCATGGGCGGCCCGGAACTGCTCCGATTTCGTCCAGTTCTGAAAGTCCTCGAAGGTTTCCCAGACTGTATGGGATGCGTAGAGGCTATGGTCTTCGGCCTTTGGGCCCTTCAACATGTGAAATTCGACATAGCCTGGCATTTCTGCCAGTCGTCCCTTGCGGCTGCTCCACAAAGCTTCGAAGGCCTCCTCATGCCCCGGTACGACGCGGAAACGGTTCATCGCAATGTACATTTTCTAAAGTCCCTCATAAAAGTTTCAGTTGGCGCTCAAGATATCTGTCGGTCGTCGCCTTGAAAAGCGTAAAAAACTTGCGTAGTCAACTCAAGTTATCAGCAATGCCTGAAAATCGTTCAGGCAATTCATCAGGTGATTATACACGATGAGACATTTCGGTTCGTTGAGCAGATATGCTGCTGTCCTTGTATTCGGGCTTTCGATGATGGCCACGTCAGCCTCTGCTTCAAGCGAAGGTAATCCGTTGGCACAACGGGCTGTGTCCATTGGTGGCACGATTACCGAAATTCTCTACGCACTAGGTGCCGAGGAACGGATCATAGCAGTTGATTCGACCAGCAGTTTTCCATCAGAGGCGGCGTCCAAGCCGGATGTCGGCTATATGCGAGCATTGTCCGCGGAAGGAATCCTGGCCCAAAAGCCGGATCTGATCATAGCCGAAGACGGATCGGGTCCCCCTCCCGTTCTCGATATCCTGAATGCAAGTGAAATCCCGATGGTCATCATTGCCACGCCGGCCAGGGGCGATGCGATCGGCCAGAAGATCCGTGACGTTGGTGCGGCTGTCGGCCTGGAAGGGAAGGCTGAAGTTCTGGCCACAAAAACCGAGGCAGAATTGAAGACGCTGTCGGAAGAGATCGCCAGGCTCGATGAGCCACCAAAACGCGTGCTCTTCGTTCTGTCGCTAGCCAATGGACGCATCATGGCAGGGGGAACTGATACCGAGGCAGCTGAGATCATCCGCCTTGCCGGTGGTATCAATGCAGCTTCCGAGATTTCGGGTTACAAGCCGCTATCGGATGAAGCTGTCATAGCGGCCAGGCCGGACGTCATCCTCACGATGAAGAGGGGAAACCATCAAACCTCGACAGAAGAAGTCTTTGGTCTTCCTGCATTCCAGACAACGCCGGCCGCCAACGACAAGGCACTTGTTTCCATGGATGGCCTTTTGCTCTTGGGCTTCGGGCCACGCACGCCTTCAGCTGTACGTGAGCTTTTCCGTCGCCTCTATCCCGATGGATCCAACTGATGAAGACGCTGGCGCTACCGATGCGGACATCCAGCACTGACGGCGACCGAACCTTGCATGGCTATATCACGCTCTTCGTACTGGTTCTGCTCGTCGTGATTGCCTCGCTGATCTCGCTCTCAAGCGGCCCGACGGGTGTCGGTCTCGGTGATCTTGTTGCCTATCTCAAGGGAGGCGACAGCCTGTCGCGCCAGAATATTGTCATCCTGGAGGCCGTTCGTTTGCCGCGTACGGCGCTCGGACTTCTTGTCGGGGCCGGGCTTGCCGTCTCGGGTGCAATGATGCAGGGACTGTTTCGCAATCCTCTTGCAGATCCCGGCATCGTCGGTGTGACCTCGGGCGCCGCACTTGCTGCCGTGGTTGCGATCGTACTTGGATCTACTGTGCTTGCACCGGTAGCCTTGCTACTCGGAAATCAGCTTCTGCCGCTGATGGCGTTCTTTGGAGGATTGGTGAATACGTGGGTTCTCTACGTCATCGCGACGAAGGACGGTCGTACATCGACGACTGCTTTGATCCTGTCCGGCATTGCAATAGGCGCCCTTGCCGCAGCCATCATGGGACTGTTGATTTTTCTGGCGGATGATCGTCAGTTGCGCGACATTACCTTCTGGAGTTTGGGATCACTGGGTGGCGCCACATTCGGACGCGTGCTTTCTATCTTGCCGTTCATAATCTTTGTCATGGCCGTGATCCCCTTTGTCGCGCGGGGTCTTGACGCTCTCGTGCTCGGGGACGCTGCCGCATTTCACATGGGAGTCCCGGTTCAGCGCCTGAAGAGGATCGTCATCATTGCAGTCGCTGCGGCCTGTGGCTCGACTGTTGCCGTCGCCGGATCGATAGGCTTTGTCGGCATTGTCGTCCCACACCTTCTACGCCTGGTTACAGGACCGTCGCATCGTTTCCTGCTACCGGCCTGTGCGCTTGGTGGTGGAGCACTTCTCCTGATCGCCGACAGTGTTGCTCGCACCATAGCATCTCCGGCAGAATTGCCTATCGGTGTGATCACTGCGCTTTTCGGAGCGCCGGTATTTCTCTTTCTGCTTATTGGAAAGGGAGGTATGCGACTGGGTGAAATGCCATGATTTCAGCGCAGGCCATTAGCGTCACACGGGGCAGAAGAAAGCTTCTCGACGACGTAACTGTCGATCTTCATTCCGGCTGTTTCACTATTATCATTGGGCCTAATGGAGCGGGAAAATCGACGCTGATGAAGATTTTGTCGGGCGAGATGAAACCCGATATCGGCCAGGTTTGCTACCACGGCGACCTAATCAGCAGCTACAAGCCACCGCAATTGGCACATCTTCGGGCCGTGCTGCCCCAGTCAGTGCAGCTGTCATTTCCCTTCACTGCGCTCGAAATTGTCCGCATGGGCGCAATTGCACAAGGCGCTCACAATCCGCTGGAACAGGCTGCGACATCGCTCGCGCGCGTTGGCCTAAAAGGATTTGAGGCACGGCCATACCCGTCACTTTCAGGCGGCGAGCAACAGCGCGTTCAGTATGCTCGAGCCCTTGCTCAGGTTCCGCAGCCGGTCGTTGATGGGGTCGCGCGGGCGCTTTTCCTGGATGAACCGACCGCAAGCCTTGATCTCGGCCACCAGATTTCGGTTCTGGAGGTTGCCCGGGATTTTGCAAATGCCGGCGGTGTTGTACTGGCGATCCTCCATGACCTGAATCTAGCTGCTGAATTTGCAGATCACCTTGTTGTGCTCGATGAGGGCCGTGTCGTGTCGCAGGGCGCATGTCTTGAAACCGTCACCGATGACATGATCGGAAATGTCTACGGGATCGCGGGCGCTGTGGGACGATTGCCTGCAGAACATGTTCCGTTCGTCCTTCCACAAGCGCGGCACCGACCTGGTATCTAGTCGTCATTTCCCAGTCGGTTTTTGACTACCGGCGGCTCGGGCCGGGTTACGACATAGAGTGCCGGGAGGATCATGATGGCGGCAACGATCATCGCGCGAAGTGCCGGTGGTGTCGTGGTAAACCAGAAGATTGCATAGCTGATTGTCATCATTACGACGGATGCGATCTTGGCCCGGCGTGGTATGGCACGTCGTTCACGCCAATCGCGCAAAGGCCCGCCGAATCGTGGGTGTGCAAGGAGCCACGCCTCGATGCGCGGTGACGAACGGGCAAAACATGCTGCTGCGATGATCAGGAAGGGGGTAGTGGGGAGGACCGGTACGAAGGCGCCAATGACCCCGATAGTGACGAAAAGCCAACCGAGGCTCAGATAGACAATACGCATGAGTGCCCTTTCGGTGCCTGCGGCAGTCTCACTCCCGCATGTTGCGGATGACATGAAGGCATTGGCCATATGACAAAGTCATCGGGATATTTCAATTGCGCATGACGGCGCAGACCGATCCGCCCAGTGTCGGAAAGCATATTGGCAAGCGATACCGGATCCTTGATAACACCACGGCGGACATTCGTATGGAGGGTGATGTGTCAAGAATGGAAGCAGTCAAGTTGGAAGAAGGCTGGAAACAGGCGCTCATGCCTGAATTCGACAGCGCATACATGAGCGAATTGAGACGTTTCCTTGTGAAGGAGAAGGAGGCAGGCAAGCACATATTTCCCAAGGGAGCGGAATATTTCCGAGCCCTCGATCTGACCCCGCTCAACAAGGTCAAGGTGGTCATCCTGGGGCAGGATCCCTATCATGGTCGCGACCAGGCGCATGGACTTTGCTTTTCAGTACGACCAGGCATACGCATCCCTCCCTCACTTGTGAACATATACAAGGAACTGGAGGCGGACCTCGCGATTGCACCTGCGCGCCATGGTTTCCTGGAACATTGGGCGAAGCAGGGCGTGCTCTTGCTGAACAGCGTATTGACTGTCGAGGAGTCGCGCGCTGCATCGCATCAGGGCAGAGGCTGGGAGCGCTTCACCGATGCGGCCATTCGTATCGTCAATGATCAAAGTGACAATGTAGTCTTTTTGCTCTGGGGAGCTTATGCCCAGAAGAAGGCATCATTCGTCGATCAGGCGCGGCACCTGGTATTGCGCGCACCGCATCCCTCTCCACTCTCTGCCCATAACGGTTTTTTTGGCTGCCGGCATTTCTCCAGGGCGAATGACTTTCTCGTCACGCATGGCAAGTCGCCCATCGACTGGGTGTTGCCAGATGTTGTGCAGAATTTCTGAACGAGAATTTTCAGTTCGCATTCAAATGGTGAACGATCCGTTCGCCCAAAGGTCTCTGTGAATCCGTTCGCCCGATTGCCAATTATAGCATCAAGAACAGGCTCAGGGAGCCGGAAAGGTATGCGATGCTTGGCCAGATCAAGGGACTGCACCACGTCACGTCGATGGCGGCAAATGCTCATATCAACAACAGTTTCTTTACCCATACGCTTGGCCTTCGCCGGGTCAAGAAGACGGTGAATTTCGACGCACCCGATGTCTATCATCTTTATTACGGCGATGAAGTCGGTACGCCTGGATCGGTCATGACATACTTTCCGTTTCCGCACATTGCGCGGGGACGTCCCGGCACTGGTGAAGTCGGCAAAACACTGTTTTCCGTACCGGAAGGTTCACTGAAATTTTGGGAAACGCGCCTTGCTGCGAGCGGTGTCGAGATACTGAAGAAGGACACGACGTTTGGTGAAAGCCGCCTGCATTTTTCCGGCCCCGATGGCGACGGTTTCGCCCTTGTTGAGGTCAAGGATGATCCACGGACATCGTGGACTGGAAACGGTGTGGGTGAAGATCATGCCATTCGTGGCTTCCATTCGGCCGTGCTCCGGCTTCGTGACGAAGGCGCGACGGCAGAGCTCTTGAAGTTCATGGGGTATCGGAAAATCGATACCAGAGATGATGTGCTGCGTTTTGGGATTGCTGACGGAAACGGTGCCGATTTCATCGATATCGAAGTAATTCCAGGTGGCGATGGTGCGCGACTTGGTGCCGGCTCTGTCCACCACCTTGCCTTCTCGGTCGAGGACCAGGCCAAGCAGCTCGAAGTCCGCAAGGCATTGATGGATACCGGATATAATGTGACCCCGGTAATCGATCGCGACTACTTCCTGGCGATCTATTTTCGGACGCCTGGCGGGGTCCTTTTCGAAGTGGCTACGAACGAGCCGGGCTTCGACAGGGATGAAGATGGTGCACATCTGGGGCAGGCGCTGAAGCTGCCGGTGCAACATGCTCACCTGAGGTCGATGCTCGAAAGCCATCTCGAGCCACTGGATGCATGATGGAACAGGTGCGCAAGGAGACTTATCATGAGCTATGACAGTTATGTACACCGGGTAAATCCCGGCGAAGCAAAGGCGCCGATCCTGTTCGTATTCCACGGAACCGGTGGCGATGAGAACCAGTTCTTCGATTTCGGTTGCTGCCTGCTCCCGAATGCCACAGTGGTCTCTCCGCGAGGTGACATTTCAGAGCACGGTGCGGCACGTTTTTTCCGGCGCAAGGCAGAGGGCGTGTACGACTGCGAGGATCTTGCGCGGGCGACCAACCGCATGAGCGGATTCGTAAAGGCAAACCGGGAGAAATATCAGGCGGGCCCGGTGATCGGGCTCGGGTTTTCCAACGGCGCCAACATTCTGGCCAGCATGCTTATTTATGAACCTGGCCTCTTCGATGCGGCGGTGCTGATGCATCCTCTTATCCCATTCGAGCCGGAGGCAAGAGGGCAAAACGCAAGCGGACGGGTCCTCATTACCGCAGGCGAACAGGATCGGATTGCGCCTTCCGAAACGACCATGTCACTGGCCGCCTACCTCAAACGGTCCGGTGACGAGGTTAGCCTTGAATGGCATGAAGGGGGACATGAAATCCGATCCAATGAAATCGAGGCCGTCAAGGAGTTCGTGGCCGCTTACCGAAGCTAGATCCGGCCCTTTGGTTCGTCATCGGCGGCTGATGGATCAACCCACATTCCGGTCGCAATGGACGCCATTTGGTGCGGGGCCGGGTCCCTCTTTTCAAGGTACCATTTGTTCTACTAAGTTGCAGGAAGGCCAGGTGGCCTTTCACAGGGATGGAACAATGAAGATACGACTTGCATCGACGGTCTTTGCAGTAATTGGATTAAGCGCCTCGCTTGCGATGGCACAGGATCTGGAAATCCGCATTGCGACGGAAGGCGCTTATCCGCCATTCAATATTACGGATACAGATGGATCTTTGAAGGGACTTGATGTCGATATTGCCAATGCCCTTTGCGATGAGATGAAGGCCAGGTGCACGATCGTTGCGCAGGACTGGGATGGAATTATCCCGGGGCTGATGGCAAAGAAATATGACGCAATCATTGCATCGATGAGCATTACCGAAGAGCGTAAGCAGCAGATCGATTTCACAAACAAGTACTACACGACCCCTCTGTCGGTTGCTGCGCCCTCGGATAGCGATCTGGCTGGTCTTTCCATAGAGGATCTTCAAGGCAAGGTGGTGGGAGCCCAGGCCTCGACCACGCAGTCCAACTATGCGACGGATGTCTATGAAAAAGCAGGTATCGAGGTGAAACTCTATCCGACACAGGAGGAGGCTGCGTCGGACATGCAAATTGGTCGTATCGATGCCTTGATCGCCGACAAGTTCGTGCTTGTTGACTGGCTTGAGGGCGAAGGCAAGGATTGCTGCAAACTTGTCGGTGACGTGCCCGGCACCGAGACCGAAGCGGGAATTGGTATCCGCCAGGGTGAGGAAGAGCTGAAGGAGCGCTTCAACAAGGCGATCGATGCAATCGTCGCCGATGGGACCTACGGCAAGATAATCGCGAAGTATTTTCCCTTCGATATCTACTGATCCGGTTGGAACCTTTTGAAATCGCCGCCGGACATCCTGTCTGGCGGCGATTGCGTCAATAACCACATTTACGCAGTTGGGACTCGTATTTTTGTGCCATGCGGGCCGATCGCTGGGCAGCCTTTTTCGCGGTTGGCGTAAATTTGCCTCGATTGTAGCCGGCGTGACCGGAATAATAGGCAAGATAGAGCCTGTAAGAATCGTCTGGTGAAATACCGTTCTTTATTGTGCTGCGATTGTGATACCAGCCAACAAAACGGATGGCATCTCCGAAATCACTGCGACGCGCAGTCCAGTCTCCAGTCGAGCGTTGATATTCCATCCATGTTCCGTCGAGCGCCTGGGCATAACCATAGGCGGTTGACTGTCGCTTCCAGGGAATGAACCCAAGCAGTTTGGTACGCGGTGGACGGGCATGTGCCCGGAAGCCCGATTCAGTATAGATTGTCGCCATCAGCACGGGAACCGGTACCCCGAATTCCTGCTCGGCCTTTTTTGCTTCACGGGACCAGTTGTTGAAGAGCCCATCACGCTGCTCGAAGACCGCACAGGCATTGTTGGTCCGGCTTGGGGCCGATGCACAGGCACTTAGCAGCAGGAGGAGCACGATGGAGAACGCAATACGCATCGCTTGACCTCTTGTTTCCATGGATTCATGACGGCTAAAATTTAATGAAAAGTTTACCCATGCAGGCGGAGTCGAGGCATGGCTGTGCATGCACGGTGACAAAGTGTCGGCAATCCCTCAATCAATACTGATGGCAGTCGCGATATTTGCGGCGACGTGTGATGGATCGCAAGGTTCTCTCGCCTGCCGGCATCACGGGATGACCGGTTTTCCTTTTTCTGCAATCGCAATGCCGCCAAGTGCGAGACACAACGCAACAACATGGAATAACTGAAGTTCTTCCCCAATGATCAGTACCGACAACAAGGTGCCGAATACGGGAATGAGGTTAATGAAGAGCCCGGCGCGATTTGGCCCGATACCTTCGACACCCTTGATGTAAAGCACCTGGGCGAGCAAGGAGGCAAAGATTGCCGTATATAAGGCGATGATCCAGCCACGTGTGTCGGGCCAAATGGTGGCGTCGCTTGCATGTTCCCAAAGGACAAGGGGGGTCGTTGTCAGCAACGCGAAGAGAGCAGGGACCGCCATGAGCGTTCGCCAGTCGATCATAGGCTTCCAGCGCAGCGAAACCGTGTAGATGGCATACGCAGCTACTGCGACCAGCATCAGCGCGTCCCCGAAATTCACCGTCAGGTCGAGGAGTGAAGCAAGATCACCGTGAGCAGCCGTCAACACAACTCCGAACAGGGTAAGTGAAAAGCCAAAGACCTGGATTGCCGAGACGCGTGTCCTGAACAGGACGAAATTGATGAGAAATATGAGCATCGGGATGCCGGCCTGCTCGATGGTCACGTTGATCGCGGTCGTATATTCAAGGGCCGAGTAAAGGACAGCGTTGAACGTTGTATAGGCAATGACGCCATAAAATATCAGGATCGGCAGCTTCTTACGTACGACCGGCCAGTCCTTGCGCAATTGCGGGACAGAGATTGCAAAAATGATGGCAACTGCAAGCGCCCAGCGCCAAAAAGTCAGCATCATGGGGCTGATATGGCCAAGTGCAAGCTTTCCTGCGACAGCATTGCCACCCCACGAAAGTGTGGCAATCACGAGACAAAGATAGGCCTTCTTGTGCAAGAGGATCTCCGTTGGAGAGCATGTTAAGCCTGTTGAGAGCGGTTGCTGATAGACTGTCGGTCTTGCATTTGTCACGCAAAAACCGTTTTTTGAACGACAAACAGATCGCAATCCTTGCATCTAGGCTCTATACATGCGCCGGTTTGAGTGGGCGCAAGGATTTGCGCGGAAACAGGAAAGCAGAAGATGACGAACGTTGTGGTAGTCGGTTCCCAATGGGGCGACGAGGGCAAGGGCAAGATCGTGGATTGGCTTTCGGAGCGCGCCGACATTGTCGTGCGTTTCCAAGGCGGTCACAATGCAGGCCATACGCTGGTCATCGACGGGGTGAGCTACAAGCTTTCGCTGCTTCCGTCCGGTGTCGTTCGGCCGGGCAAGCTTGCTGTTATCGGCAACGGTGTGGTTGTCGATCCGCACGCGCTTATCGCGGAGATCGATAAACTCGAAAAGCAGGGTGTCCAAATCTCCCCCGAAAACCTGCGTCTTGCGGACAATGCCACCCTTATATTGTCCCTGCATCGCGAGCTTGACGGCATGCGTGAAGACGCGGCCTCCAATAGCGGCACGAAGATCGGTACGACCCGTCGTGGGATCGGTCCTGCCTATGAGGACAAGGTTGGACGTCGTGCAATCCGGGTGATGGATCTCGCAGATCTCGATACCCTGGGCGCAAAGGTTGACCGTATTCTTACCCACCACAATGCCATCCGTCGTGGTCTTGGTGCGCCGGAGATATCCCATGAGGCGATCATGGAAGAATTGACCTCGGTGGCTGAAAGAATTCTTCCATTCAAGGAAACCGTCTGGTTGCTTCTCGACAGGGAACGCCGCAAGGGAGCGCGCATCCTTTTTGAAGGAGCGCAGGGAACCCTTCTGGATATTGACCACGGCACGTATCCGTTCGTCACTTCTTCCAATACCGTGGCGGGTCAGGCTGCCGCCGGTTCTGGGATGGGACCAGGTACGCTTGGATACATTCTCGGTATCACTAAGTCCTATACGACCCGTGTTGGCGAAGGACCGTTTCCAACGGAACTCAACGACGAAATCGGCCAGTTCCTGGGCGAAAAGGGACATGAATTCGGCACAGTCACTGGCCGGAAGCGCCGTTGTGGCTGGTTTGATGCTGTGCTGGTGCGCCAGTCGGTCGCAACGAACGGCATTACCGGTATTGCGCTGACGAAGCTTGATGTCCTGGATGGCCTGGATGAACTGAAAATCTGTGTCGGTTACAAGCTTGACGGCGAGGAGATAGATCATCTGCCTGCAAGCCAGGCGGCCCAGGCGCGAATCGAGCCGGTCTACCTCACACTGGAGGGATGGAAGGAATCGACGGTCGGTGCCCGCAGATGGGCGGATCTGCCGGCACAGGCTATCAAGTATGTACGACAGGTCGAGGAGTTGATCGGTGCTCCAGTCGCCCTACTTTCCACGAGCCCGGAACGCGACGATACCGTACTTGTGACTGATCCCTTTGAGGATTAATGTTCCGGCTAGTTATCATTATCAGTCGGTCAGTTGACCGGTGACCATGAGAAAGTGCTGATGGCAGATTTTGTAGCGGTTATCCGCCGTGCGGTGGACGGTCTGGCGAACAACACGCCGGAAATGCGCGAGAAGGTGTACGACAAGGCCCGCGGCGCAGTCCGTCGGCAGCTCGAAAGTATGAAGCCGACACCGTCTGACGACCTTATCCGGCGTCAGATGGACAAGCTTGAGGCCGCCATAGGCTCCGTCGAAGGCGAGCATGCAGAAGCGTTGCCGGCCGAGGAGTCACTGGTCGAAGATGTTGGATCTGCGGCGGAAGCCGGGCAGGAGCATTCAGCCGCTGCTGGACGGGTCACGGATGAGGCAAGTCCTTCTGAAGATCCGGAGCAAGAAAATGTGGACCCGGCTCACGCTGAGGTTTCCGTCGCACATGATGATGCCGTGGCGGAACAACCCGGACAGTCACTGGGCGGGGATGCGCTCCCTTCGACCAGTGATGAAGACTGGTCTTCTCGTCATGATGGAAGTGACATCCGTAATCATGATGAAGCGGATAGTGCTCTGGTGCACGATGAACAGCCTTCTGATGCGGAGGGTTCCGACCATCCCGCCGTATGGCATAATTCCGAGGGACCTGGCGACGTTCAGGGTGACGAGGGCCATGCGGCCGCTGCCAGCGAACAGCTTTCTTTCACAGAAACACCGGGTGACATTCATTCATGGGGGTCTCAGGAGGACCACGAGAGTGTCGTATCCGACGGTGGGCACTGGTCATCTGACGCTGAACAGTCGGCACGGGATATTGAAGCCGCCTGGCAGGATGTAGGCGATCTGGATGAGGTGCAAGGCAATGATCAATTGCCTTACCAGGAGCCCGCCTTTGAAGCGGTCAAGGGGCATTTCGACGACCAGACACATGCTTCAGCAGATTCTGTCCGTATGCCACCGGTAACGGATTTCCCGGATCTGCCGTCCACAACCGTGGACGAAGGTGGCGGGCATATCGCCTACGATCAGGACGGAGCTCCTGTTGAAGCAGCTGCGAGTGACAGCGACCCCTGGAACGATCTTGAAGAACTCATTGGCTATAACAAGGACGCACCTCCTGCTGCTGATGATGGAGAAATGGCCATCGATGGTGATTCGGAGATGGCTCCGGTACCGCCGAAATCCTATCGGGTCGCTCCGAAGAAACGAAGCTTTGCTGGTCCCATTCTGGCATTGATTGGATTGCTGATCGTTGCAGGTGGGGGCTACGCCTTGTGGCTCAATCGTGATTCACTGACGGAAATTATCGGCATATCCGATACTGAGACGCCGGTGTCAGTCGATGAGCCGGACGGAAATGAGCCAGCAACCAGCGAGGACCCGCAACCGCCGCAGTCAGAAGACACGACGGAAAGCGAGCCGGTTGATCCGGTCGTTGAAGATGATGCGGCGGATTCAAAGTTTACACAGCGACTGCTTCCCAACGGGACGGAGGTCGATGCAGGGCCGGGCCCGACCGGCGTTTCGGGAGAGGGGCAGACCGTCTCACAGCTTAATGCCCCTCCTGCGTCGCCAGCGGAAGCTGCGTCTGAAAACGGAGAGAGTGCGTCGTCGACGTCTGCTGAGGCTGCAGAGCTTACCGGGGAGAAGATGTTCCTCTATGAAGAGCGGCTCGGTCAGACCGCGCCGACGGCCATTGAAGGGGCAGTTTCGTGGTCGCTGCTGCGGGAACCTGGTGTCAATGGTGTGCAGGAGCCTGTCATTCAGGGGCGGATCAATGTGCCAGGCAAAGGTCTGACAGCCCTCTTGACCTTCAAGCGCAATGCAGATGCGTCGCTTCCGGCGAGCCATCTGGTGGAACTCGTCTTTGCTGTACCGGCAGACTTCGAAGGTGGTGCAATCGACAGCGTTCAACGCATTGCAATGAAGCAGACCGAGCAGGATCGCGGCGATGCCTTGATTGCTGTTCCGGCAAAGATCACCGACGATTTTCACATGATTGCGCTTAATGATTTCCCGGATGCGCGTGCGACTAATATCGAACTGCTGCGGTCGCGCAACTGGATTGATATTCCGCTTGCTTACCGTAACGGACGTCGGGCGCTGTTGACACTGCAAAAAGGCGAAACAGGCGCGCAGGTCTTCAACGAGGCGATCCGTGAGTGGGCGGCCCTGGGAGACAGTTCCGGTCCAGTATCGACAGGACAATAGCAAAATGGCCGGTGGATTATCCCACCGGCCATTTTAAATTGGGGATGACAAGAGGGCTGTCAGCTTTCAACGACCCGAAGTGCATTGGCCTGTGCGAGCGCTTCCTTCTGCACGGCGTCTTGAACTTTTTCAAAGGCGCGCACTTCGATCTGTCGGACACGTTCCCGACTGATGCCGAATTCCGTTGACAGATCTTCGAGTGTGATCGGGTCCTCGGCCAGGCGGCGGGCCCGGAAGATGCGCTTTTCGCGGTCGTTCAGAACACTGATGGCCTTTGTCAGCATCTGCCGGCGGGTGTCCAGTTCGTCCTGTTCTACAAGGACTTCTTCCTGACTTTCCTGATCATCGACAAGCCAGTCCTGCCACTGGCCAGATTCGCCCTCGGTTGCACGGATGGGGGCGTTGAGAGACGCGTCGCCAGACAGGCGGCGATTCATCGAGATCACTTCCTCTTCGGAGACATTGAGCTTCGTCGCAATCTCTGCAACTTGGTCGGGCTTCAGGTCTCCTTCATCAAGGGCCTGGATGCGACCCTTCAGCCGACGCAGGTTGAAGAACAGCCGCTTCTGGTTGGCCGTCGTCCCCATCTTTACGAGAGACCAGG
Source organism: Pseudomonadota bacterium (assembly GCA_023390055.1). Lineage (GTDB taxonomy): Bacteria > Pseudomonadota > Alphaproteobacteria > Rhizobiales > Rhizobiaceae > Neorhizobium. Next base: position 26,854 of record JAEWDP010000067.1, read on the forward strand.
AGCGCAGGATATACTCCTGAATGGAGGCCTTGATCCACCACATTGCGTAGGTTGCCAGCCGGAAGCCGCGTTCTGGGTCGAATTTCTTGACAGCCTGCATGAGGCCGACATTGCCTTCCGAGACGACCTCACCAATGGGAAGTCCGTAGCCACGGTAGCCCATGGCAATCTTGGCGACCAGGCGCAGGTGGCTGGTTACCAGCTTGTGTGCTGCTTCAGTATCGTCGTGTTCGGCATAACGCTTGGCAAGCATATATTCCTGCTGTGGCTCAAGCATCGGGAACTTGCGTATTTCATCGAGATAACGGTTAAGTCCGCCTTCGCCGGCGGTAATGGACGGTAAAGTGTTACGGGCCATGAAAGCACCCCCTTCTTGTCGATTTCTCCTGGCCCCCTCATTCGGGTGTGACATGACACCGAGGCAAGCCAAACAATGCGGATCAATCGTGATCCCGCATCTACCCAACTAACAGATAAGTATGGCACAATAGCGATTCAAGTCGACACATGCGTTCACTTGAATGTTATTTCATTACGGTTTTGTAATGCGTACGGCGCTGACGTCTGGACATTCCATTGCCACGGATTTTTAGCGCATCCTGCAAATGCAAGGGGCGGAGTTCTTTCAGTCGGCCTGACGTCTGAAGGCTTCGAGCAATTCACGCATGTCATCGGGCATGGCAGCCTTGAATTCCAGTATGTCGCCGGTCCGGGGGTGTTCAAAAGCCAGGAGGAAGGCGTGAAGAGCCTGGCGTTGGAACTGGCTGACCACCAAGCGTGAAGGCTCCGGCAGCCGATTGATCTTCGTGCGGAAACCGCCACCATAGTCTGGATCACCCACCAGGGGACAACCGATATGCGCCATGTGGACGCGTATCTGATGAGTTCGGCCGGTTTCCAGGCGGCATTCCACCTGTGAGGCGAGAGTATTCGCATCCGACGTCTCATGGAAGCGCTCTATTACCTCATAGTGCGTTATCGCTGCTCGCGCATCACTGCTATCATCATGTTTGATGGCCCGCTTGGTGCGATCGCCTGCGCGACCAAGTGGCGCATCTATGGTCCCGCGCAATTGCACAGGTCGTGACCAGACGACAGCTTTGTAGGCGCGTTGAAGTGGACCGGTTCGGCCATGGTCGGCAAATTGTGCAGCGAGATGGCGATGGGAGGTGTCGTTCTTGGCGGCAACAAGCACGCCGCTGGTGTCCTTGTCCAGTCGGTGGACAATACCGGGCCGGCGCACGCCACCGATCCCGGACAGGCTGTCACCACAGTGGTAGATCAAGGCGTTCACCAATGTTCCCGTCCAGTTCCCCGCGCCCGGGTGGACAACGAGACCAGCAGGTTTGACAATGACGATGACGTCACTGTCTTCGTAGAGAACCTGCAGGGGAATGTTTTCTCCCTTTGGCTTTGGATCTTCCGGTTCAGGCAAAATGATCTCAATCCGGTTGCCGGCCGCGACCTTTCTTTTCGCTTCTTTGCAGAGCGTGTCATTCAAGGATACGGCGCCCTGCTCGATTAGAGCCTTGATGCGGCTTCGCGAAAATTCACCGTCAAGTGCCGCCGTCAGCCACGTATCAAGGCGGCCTTCGGCGTCCTCTTTGGCAACCAGCACTTTCCTTGGCGCTTCGGCTTGTTTAAAGGGATCGTTCATTTCATGTAACCCGAGCAGCAAGGACATTCAGCAATGGCATATCCTGATCCCGAGGAACAGGAAGAACCGCTTGATCCAGCAATGGAAAGAATCCGCCGGAAGATGGTGCTGCTGCAACTCGTTTCAGGCGGTATCCTGTTCGTCTGCTTTATGGCGGTCCTGGCGGCAGTTGTCTACAAGGTGTATCAGCGTCCGGATGCAACACCGGTAGTATCGGCTGGCATTTCCGTTCCGTCGGATCATCCGCTTGCATTGTCCGTCGAGCTTCCCAATGGGTTTGAAGTCCTGTCGACATCGCTGTCAGGCGATGCAATCCTGTTTTACGGAATAGTGGCAGGCGAGCGCAAGGCGATAGTATTCGATCTTTCGCTTGGCCGGATGATTGCCGTTGTCGCCGTCCGTACTGCGCCCTGATGAGCACTGCCGGGCAAATTGAATTCCTCAGGATTACAGATCCGCATGATCTGCGTATTTCAGAATTCAGCAATATCCGTGAGCGCGATCTGACAGGACGGGACAATCGGTTCATTGCCGAAGGAACGGTCGTCCTCAGGATGCTTGCCCGGGCTCATGCGCGGGCAGGTGACTTCGTGGCAGAAAAGATCCTGCTCCTGGAAAACCGCGTTGCGGGGCTGGCAGAGACGCTATCAGAATTATCCGCAGACATTCCTGTCTACGTCGCCGACAGTGCAGTTCTTGATGCGATCGCAGGATTTCATCTGCATCGAGGGGTGCTTGCCCTGGGCCGCCGCCGATGTCAGCGGAATGCTGCTGACCTGCTGAAGAGCCTGCCGCAGACCTCGCTGGTGGTGGCGGCCTGCGGTATTGCCAACCATGACAATATTGGTTCCATCTTCCGAAATGCAGCGGCCTTTGGAGCTGACGCCATCATCCTTGATGAAACCTGCTGCGATCCCCTGTACCGAAAGGCACTGCGTGTTTCTGTCGGAGCCGTCCTCAAGGTGCCCTATACCCGTGGGGGGGCAATCGATGACAATCTCGCCTTGCTGGTGGAGCATGGATATGACGTTTGGGCGCTGTCGCCGAGCGGATCGACGGAGATGCGCAATATTGCGCCAGCCGCACGCGTGGCCCTTGCTGCCGGCGCAGAAGGAAATGGTCTTCCATCTGCGACCCTGAGACGATTTCAGGCAGCACGCATTGCGCAAGCCCCTGGTTTCGACAGTCTCAATGTTGCGACCGCTACCGGAATTGCGCTCTACGAGATAGCTTCGGCGCAGGGTCGAATCTAGATGGCGTAACGGGCTGCCTCCCCACCCAGGTGCTGGTGTGGTGGTCATCCCTCACAATGATGGTATCGCGGAGTCAGGATAAACCTGCTCCAAGCATCAGGAGGAATGACCGTGAAATACTATGCCGGAATTGATGTTTCATTGGAATACTCCAGCCGAACATGACGCTAGGTCAGATTTTCTGAATGGCACGTTGGGCCAGACTGGTCCGATCACCGCTCGTCACGGTTTGCCTGTCGGTCAGGATCGCGTGGATAGGAGATTGGGTGCCTTCTGCCTTTGCAGTCAATGCAATCATGGCCGCTGCAATTGAAGCAAGCTCTTCGCGAATCGTCTCATCACTTTCGTCCAGATCTGATTGCAACAGCCGTTTGGACAGGCTCATCGCGTCGGAATGAGCGGCGTCTGCCATGGCCTGGAGCTCGGGAGATGCTGCTATCTTTTCGGCAATCGTGGAGAGAGCGGCCCCGGCGTCTGCGAAAGGTTCAGAGACCTTGCCTCCGTTTCTGTCTTGTGTATCTGCAAGCTTTCGACCCTTCCTGCCCGAGCGAGGGGTTGCGCGCGTATCCCCATTGGCAAGCCTCAACTTCTCCTTGAGACGAGCGATTTCCTGGATACGCCGTTCGAGGGCGTTCTCCTTGTCTGCGCGGTCGGCAATTTCGCGCGCCAGCTTGTCCTCCAGCCGCCGTGAGCGGTGTTCTTCCTTTTCCAGGCGAGCCTCGGCATCCTTTGCTCGCGTCGTTTGCAGCTTGATATCGTGGCGGATCGCTTCACGTTCATCGCGCAGTGACGCGATGCGGAACTTGTGGTTTTCAATCTCGGTATCGCGGGCAGAAAGATCTATGCGCAGATTGTCCACGTCGGCAGTCAGCCGCAAGAGCCGCCGCTGCAGTCCATCGATTTCGTTACCCTTGCTGGCATCAGCTTCTTCCGCGGCTTCGACAGCGGCTTTCAATTGCTGGATATAGCTATCTTCCTGGCGAAGTCTTGAACGCAGATCTGCAGTTTCGACATCCATGTCATTGACCTGCATTTGAAGTTCATGATTTTGCGACTGCAGGCGACGTGCATCATCGGCAAGCCGTTCGTTGTGCAGTCTCATGGAGAGATTGTTGTCGCGCTCCTCGACCAGTTCCTGCTTTGTCTTCGCGTTTTCAGCCGCATAGACAGCACGCGCCATGTCGCGTTGTGCGCGGACTTCCTGCGGACTGATCGGCAATGTCGCCTTCAGACGGTTTTCGGTATAGCGGACGATCCGGCCATGCACTGCGGGAGCAATAAGCATGATGCACAGGGCGGCGGTCAGAAAGCCCAGGCCGAAAAGGAGAGCGAATTGGATCACAACAAGGCCATCTCGCCGGCTGGGATAAAGAAAACGACTATATCCTGTTTAAGCACAACGGCAATTTTGTCGCAAGCCGGAGAGCATTGGCAGACACGCTTTCGGAAACGGGCTGCAAAAGTTCCATTGCCTATCCGACCTTCAACTGCTGCCTTCAGAAGGGATTCCAGGTGGGCGCACGGGTGAGCTTGAGATAACCGACATTTATCCCCAGGCGTGCACCGACGCCGGTGCGAACCGGAACGAGAACAACATCATTGTTGCGCATCACCGTCATGCCAACGCCCGCGACAACAAATGCTGATCCGGAAACGCCGCCAAAGCGCGCATAGAGGCTATCGATCGACGGGAGGTCATAGACAAGCATCATGGCACGAGAGCCTTGCCCGCCATAATCAATACCGAGCGAGGGTCCTTGCCAGAATACGGGATGTTGCCCGGCATTTTTCGTAAAGAGCTGACCTTCGCCGTAGGTCAGGCCGGCGATAAAGGCTCCAGACCCTTCCTGACCGAGGATATAGCCATTCGGCAGGCCATACTGCGAAAACGCCTGCTCGATGACCTTTGCGAGGCCGCCGCTCGCGTTACCGAAGAAACTATGGCCGGCATCGACAATTTCCTGTGCCGTGTACTGGCTGCTGTCTTGAGCCTGTACTGGCCTGCTGGTGGCTACGATGACCAGTGCGAGCATTGCAAATGCTATCGCAACATAGCGGGCGAGGGGAGAAGTCTCATAGAAGCGTATCATCTGGTCCGTCTTCTTCTATCGGTGCGGTTGCAGTTTTCCATATTGGCTGGATCGTCTTAACAATCGGTTAAGTATTAATTCCAGATTAACCAATTAATTCAATGGGTGCGTTACAGAGCGTTACCCGTGCGTTACAGCACGCAACGCCCCGTATAGTCACTTCTTAGCCCTCTTACTTTTCCTAGCCTCCGCAAAGCGTTCCGCAGCCTCAAGGGCGGCGCGATCGTAGACGGCAGATGTTGTCTTTGTTGAGGCGTGGCCGGCCACCTTGGCCGCATCATCGGTAGCCACGCCAGCCGCGCGCGCTTCCGAAATGCCGCTAGCCCGAAGGTCTCGCGCCCATACATTACTAGGCATCCCGGCTGTAAAGCGATCCTTCGACCACATCGATGAAAAGACTTCGGACAGGTACGGCCTGCCGTTCTTCTCAAAGACGATAACCGGACCTTGGCGTTTTTCTACAGGCCAGTGCGCCAATTCTTCCAGGACCATCGGCGCGTGCGATAACGGGTAGCTGACCGCCAGCCCCGTTTTCATCGACGTTTTCGACGGCACGTACCGAAGCACCATATGTTCGTCGATATCTTCCCATCGCAGCCCAAACCATTTGTTGTTTGTGCGCGGGTTGACCACGTCGCTAACACCGGGCGATTCCATCGGCACCCATTGACCGATAACGTCCCATAGGCGCAGCGTCGTTTCATAGACAAGCGCATAGGCCAATGCGGATGACGGACGGCCTGCGGCATGCGCTGCCTCCCGCAAGGCGATAACCTGGTCTGCCGTTACGACAATTTCACGTCGCTTGGGGCGGGGTAGCTTACGGCTGGCGGCTCGTAACGTCTCCCGTAGTTCAAAGCATGGGCCAATACGGCACATGATCCCATAAGCAACGGCGGCATCGATGACGGCGCGCATCATCTTGGACGCAGCCAGCCGAGTGCCGCCGCTTGACCACGCCTCATGCCATCGTTTCAAATCCACGCCGGTAATCTTGTCAATGTGACGGTCTCCTATCTCATGGATAAGCTTCGGCAGATAATAGTCGTATGGCTTGCGAGACTTTGGCCGCAAAGCGAAGTACGGGCTATCCTCTTCCGTCTGGTATTTGACCAGCAACGATTTCAGCGTGCCGTCGAACGTTATGTCGCGGTCGCGAATGCCAGCTTTCCACGCATTCATTTCCGCCTGCAGCAAGGCGCACTTGGCGACAAGTTGTTCTGGCTCGTCACGCAAGTGCGATAGATTGACTGTTTTGGGCTCATAGCCCTTAATGCCAGCCACCCATACAGGAGTACGGCTGGCTCGCCTCTGGATCCATTTTAACCCCGGCGCCGTGACTTCTTCCATTGTCCTAGCCTTTCCTCGCCATCGGGCGCGGTGGCCGCAAAGCCGGCCGTTATCCCGAAATAGCCATCATAGAATTTCTTGACCAACGGTACGGGCCGTCCGTCATGTAGCGGATCGATTCGCGGAAACCCCTTTCTCTCAAGTTGCGGGATTACCGTCTTGACCCACATAGTTGCACGCTCCTTACCGACGATGGCAACTGCAAGCTGCCGATCGGTCGCAAACACGGGCAAGTCGTCAAGCGATGCTCTTGTTGGCCCGTTATCATTCGCCGGTTCTCTCATTCCCGCGCCTCCTTATCCTGGCTGAGTGCGCGGATGGCGGTGGCGATTCGGTCGATAAGGCGGGAAAGCCGTGATGTTTTAGCGTGCCCTTCGGGAAGCCACTGGTCGTAGCACTCCATCGACACGTAGCGTTCCAGTTCCGATAGCGCCTCCCTCGCCTTCGCCAGTTCTGCCTCAAGGGTGCGAACCTTGGCGCGAAGGCTGATGATCTCCAGTCCAACAAACGGCGCGATTTCTTTGCTCTGCCACCCGTCGTCAAACACGACGTAGGCGACACGCTTCAGCTGATCGAGAAGATCACTCATCGGTCGAACCCTCCTTGGAAGGGGAGGTGGGAAGCGCCGTCGATACGGGCGGTGCTGCGGCGTAAAGCGGATCGTTCTTGCCGTTGGTCGCCTCAATCAGCCAGACCCATTCGCCTTCCAATTGTTCGGCATGATCTCGGCGAAACGTGGTGCAGTTGCCGGCTTGATTGAACGACAGCTTGAAGCGGGTGCCGAAAAGCGGCTTGACGGGGGTGTTTTTCAACATCCGATCCGCCCATGCGTGGCGCAGCTCGACAGCGGCATGCAGTAGGCAAGCGCCATGGGCGATGTGACCAGCTGCTTGTGCTTCCGCTCCGCCCTTCTCAAGAGCACCGATGACTGTCTCGAACGAGTTGTAGTAGCCAGAGGCCAACTGCATTCTGCTGCGATCCTCTACCCTCAAATCATGAACAGGAGCGGGGGTGCTTGTCTTGCAGGAATGATCCGACATGGAAGACAACTGTTCTTGACTGTCGTCTGCGGCGGTCAAGCCCTCCCCATCCGCAGGGGTGGAGGATGTGGAGAGGGCTTCGATCAGTTCGCCGCGAAGCGCATACCAATCAACTCTCGGCAATCCGCCTTGTTGCCCGCAATGGTCCGTCAACACTCCGGTCACAATCTTGCGAATGACTGCCTTCCCATCCACACCCGCCTCGCGCTTGGCTGGTACGGGGGAGGCTCCGGGAGCGTAGACCGGGAACATCCTGACCCCGTCTACCTTCGAATACGGGAACATCGCGTCATATGGATACCCATTCGGAAGCTCATCCTCATAGATCCAAGCCACCGGCTGCGTTTCCGATTGTGCGAGGGCGGCTGTGAGGGCGGTACGGGCCAGCGCGAAAGCGTCGTCATCATCTGTGAAGTGAATTGCAACCGCAGCAGCATCAACCATTTCATCTGTAATCTGCATCACGCCGCCCTCCGCCTTCCATCCTCAGCCGCGCTACGAAGCGCCTCGGCGATGATTGAGTGACGGATGGCCCGACGCCACGGCGCTTCGTGCCACGCGGCAACGTCGGCCAGAACAGCGGGTGTATTGGTGTCGGGCGACAGTGTCGTGATGCACTCGAGGCCGTCGCCGGTATACGGCGCCGTCTCGCAGGGCCTACGGTAGTTGTCGTTGATGGCGCGCGGCGGATTGGGGTTGCGGGGTTTGTTTGTCCGCTGCGTCGTAGGGCGGGTAGTGGTTTGTCTGCGTTGCTTGGTCATGGTGGTCTCCTTTGTGGTGCGGTAGTTGACAAAATTGTAAAGCGGGCCGCTGATTAGTGCAGCCAACCAAGCGGCCCGCTTACATTCCCGCGAGGCTGTGCGGGAATCTCATTTGGCTGCCGCCTGCCTGCTAAACGCGGCTGGCGACTTCCTGTGCGTGGTTCCAATCGACAAGCGCGTGCGCCGTCAATGCGGCCAGCGCGACTATGCAAGCAAAGAAGACGATGGCCGTCAGGTTCGATTGCGTGGTGGCTATGTGCCGGCCAACGGGTGTTTCGGACATAGGCGTGATTGTGATGTGGTGGCGGCGGTGGGTCATGTGCGGCCCTCCGCTTTTGCGATGGCAGCCTGCATGAAGGCGATGTCTTTTTCGTAGTCTGGGTCTTCGTGCGGAAACTGCAGGTTCGAGTGGTGTTGCAGGATGTAAACGGCCTCCAGCAAATCAGGCGCGGCGGCGACAAGGTAAGCGTTGGCCTCTGAGGTCGGCCCGCACCCAGCTATTGCTGCGCACTTGCCTCCTGCATCTATGAGGTAGATGTGGTCAGCGATGATGTCCGTCGCCTGCACCTGCTCAATGCTTTCGAGGATCGCATCGGCTTTGCCAGAAATAGGCTGTGCGTAGACCTTCCACGGTCCCGGCGTGTGCTTGGTCATCACACTTCCTCCCGCCATTTATCACCAATCATCGGCGCGCAGTCCCACTCATCGTCCGACGTCCCATCAACAACCGACGATACGGAAAACACGTCGTAGCGGCCGCCGTTCTTCGACTGCAGTCGCTGCGCTTCGGTGCGTGCGGATTCTAATGAAGGATGTTCGAAGGGCAGACTGCCCATTGCGCCAATGGCAATGCGGCCAGTGCGACGGCCACGGCGGAATACGAAGTGTCCGCCTTTTATCTTTTCGTTGCGGCGCTCACGGGCCGAACGGCTTGGCGGGCGGCCGTGCTTCTTGGCCTTATGGTCGGGTTTGGTGAATGGTTCGGCAGACTGGGCTGCTATGGTGATATCGTCGAAGTCTTCCGGTGTCGGTCTGTACATCATAGTCTCCTCTGTGGTGCGGCTAGTCGCCGGTAGGGCGGCTACGGGTGGTGCCGTGAGGAGGACTATGGTGTATCTAACAAACAAAGTCAATAACAAATTTTGTTTGTTGTTTTTCGTGCCGTGAAGGCGGCTTTCCGGTTAGTATTTGCCGGAAAGCACTATTGGATGGACGCTAACAACCTCGACCTTGTCAAACTCGATTTGTTGATTCGGGTTATGCTGACGCAAAACAAGCTTGCTGCCCTGCCAGCCGACGAACTCCTTTATATATCCATAGGGCGGCGATCCGTCCTCGTCGTCTGGATGTATCTGCACGATAACGTCGTCACCTCGGCGCGGGGGTTTATGTGGATGCACCCAAACCGTCTCCCCTGGCCGATAGCGTGGGGACATCGATTCACCGTCGACGAAAACCGCGTATGCTTCCCGCACGTTATCCAATGACGGCGGACAGGAAACGTAATCGAGGATGCTGCCGTTGAATATGTACTTGCCGTCGACTCCGCCGACAGCTTCTCCTAAGACTGGGATCATGCGCGGTTTTCCTGGTTGTGTAGGCGGTGCAAGCATATCGGCTTGCAAAAATGAAATGTCGCTTTTCGGGCGGCGTTTACTGACCAATTCCGGCATCAGGTTGTACTGCGGTGGTACATCCGTATCGAAGGTGCGGTTCGATGCGTCCTCGTATTCCTTGGCCGTTATGTCCAGCGCGTGGAGCACCCGTCCCAAGTATGACGGTCGCTTCACCACCCCCGTAAAAAAGTTGAATATGTTCTGCTGACTGGTACCGACGTGTCGAGCCAGTTCGCTTTGATTCCCGTCGAACTTCTTGCGCAGTGCGTGCTCAAGAAGTTTTTCACGTGGACTGATTACACGAGCCATTTTTTCTTCTTTTATCATTTTAAGCCCCTTTTCGATCAATCACTTAACAAAATTCATCACCAATATCAAACAAAGTAATTGACGCTACAAAGTTTGTTTGTTAGTTTGTGATTGTAACCGGCCACCAAGAGCCAACACCCCGTAAGAGGGAAAGAGAACGAAAGGAAATACAGATGAAGGCAATAACGAAGGAGTGCCCTGAGAGAAGATATGCGACGCTGAAAGCGCACCGCAGAAGAATTTCAGGGGATAGCCGAAAAGGACCGGCTAGTAGTCATCATCACCAACCACACAAAGAGGAGACCCCAACAATGAACGCACAGCCAGCCAGAAGAAGATCCGCAGCAGACTACCAAGATTCGTCATAGTGCGAAGCGCCCGGCATGATGCCGCTGGCGCTTTTTTTCGTGTTTCCGTTTTTTATTTGCCCACCACCACAAACAAAAAAACGGGGCGTTATGGCCGGCACCACCCGTAACCCGCCCCGTATTTCGTACTAACCAGACGAGGAGACCGGCCTAGAGGCTGGCCAAAATCCGGCTTTCCATACCGCCACCACAGCGGCAAGAAGAGGAATAGATTATATTGTCAATTTTGTCAAGCGGGTCGACTCGCCGCAATTATAGGGTGGATGGCCAGCGCGCCGTCTATCCGAGCAGGCTCGGCCAGATACCGAACCAACTTGTCGCCGTCCCAAACGCCCACCCATGCGATTCCGTCCGGCATGTGGGCAATCACCTCTTGGCCTACCGCCGCGGCCCGCGCCGATACAATGGCCAGTGCGCCAACGGGCAGGGCGGGCTCCATGACGCCCGTGTTGATCTTCACCACGTAGTCAGCGGCGGGAATGGCCTTGAACTTGAACTTGCCAGTCTTGCGGTTGGACACGATTCCCGCTCGAGGGTAGCCGCTAAACGGCCCGGTAGCGTCCTCGCCAATCATGGTGCGCAGTTCGGTCACGCCGATTTCAAGCCACGTCGCCAGCGCGTCGTGAAACATTTCCGACGGCGTCGTGTCCTTCATCCAGGTAGAGACGCTTTGCTGCGTGACAAACCGGCCACCTATCTCGCCAAGTTCTTCCGCAATGACGCGGATGGGAATCTTCCGCTCAAGCTTTTTAGCCGCAATCGCGGCAGCCAGTTTATTGGGTTTGGCCATAATAAGAAGGATCCACTATTGACAAATTTGTAAATAGCATATATTGTTCCAAACTGCCGGTCAACACCAGCCGCCACTACCACCACCACCGAATGAAAGAGGAGACCAATGATTATCACCGCAAACATGCGGGCGGATATGTACGCTCGAAAACTAAGAGGCGAGAGTGTGACCGCCATTGCTCTGTCATACGGCCTCAAGCCAATGACCGTCTATCAATCACTTCGCCGCAAGTACGGGCTGGACTCGTCACGGCCGGCCACGCCACCACAGAAGTCTACACCACAGAAGTCCGCTACGCTCGGCTATGTGCCTCCTGTCTATGACGCGGCCAACGACAACCATCCAGGCAGAACCCGCAGACTTTCCGCCCGTAACGGCGGTTGCTCGACTGTGTCGGGACTTATGCCGGTTACGCTGGCGCGCGTGCCGACGGTGGATGGCCCGTATGAGGTAGCGGCATGACCTGCGAAACCTGCGGAAGCATCGAACTCGGCGATGTCGTCGAGCACAGAATGAACACCAATGTGTTCGGCATTGTCATTGGCTTTATGGGTAGCATCGTCATTATCCGCGTCTCGCCATCGTTGCAGACCATGTATTTCCATGAATGGGAACTGGATCCTGTTGACGACGACGATTACGGCGACCCTCTGGAGGCCGTGCCAGACGACGACACCAACGTCGTTGATTTCACCACAGCCGTAAAGTTGCGGCGCAACACCACCACAAGAGGAGCAGCGTAATGGATAATAAGAAGTTTAAGGTTGGCGACAGAGTGCGTCGTGTCGAGAAAAGCGATTGGCCAAGTATCTACGGCGAAGTCGGCAAGGAATACACGGTTAGCGGCGTAGGTACGCATGGCATCAATATCGGCCTCGGCTATAACCTTGCAGACGTCGATTCTTTCGACCTTGTCACACCCACACCCAAATTCAAGGAAGGCGACCGCGTCCGTCTTATCAAATCCGGCGCGTATAACGGCAATGGTCGTTATGGTAAGACAGGTGAGAAGGGGACTGTCGAGAGAAGCACTGGCGAACGTTACTTTGTTAAGTTCGACCAGTCCGGCGGATGGTGGGCGAACGCCGATAACCTGGAATTGGTTGTCGAGCCCACGCCGCTCCGCATCGAAGACGGCAAATTTACCGGACTTATCAACCGGCGCGTAACCATCAAGGTCAATAAGCCCAAATTCAAGGTGGGTGACAA
>JAEWDP010000070.1 GCA_023390055.1 Pseudomonadota bacterium
GTGTAGTGCTTCGACATTCTGGGCCAACAGTGACACTTCACCTGACAGCTTGGTTTGTTGCGCCTTGAAGTTCAACTGTTGGCTTACAAGGATTGATTGAAGAGCTTCGTCATCATGAAACGTAGAAAACTCTGTCGGGGGCGAAAACTGCGTCTGTTCTTCTGATTGTGCGACCAGCCTGGCTGCTGTTGCATCCAGTCGCATCTTTCGCAAGAAGAGCTCTCTTGTTTTGGCGCGTGCAGCTGTCTCATCCAGTCGGACGAGAGGCTGCCCCTCCTCGACCTGATCACCTTCCTTCACAAGCAATGCTTGGATGACGCCACCTTCCAGGTGCTGGACAATCTTGTTTCGGCCGGTTGCCACAAAGCTTCCCTGTGCAATGACAGCTGCCGCCAATGGAGCTGTTACTGCCCAAGTTCCAAACCCGCCAAAGCAGAGAAAGATTAGAGCCAGCCCCACTCCTGTCTGTTTCCAGATGGTTCGTGGCACCTCAGAGAACCAATCGTTCTTTTTCTGGACATTTAGTGTGTCTGTCATTTCTCTGCCCCTATTGAAGCTGGTGTCCGAACGAGCCTGTGTCTATTGGAATCCCCCTGCTCTCCAGTGCTCCAATTACCTCGGAACGCATTCCAAACAGCGCAATCGTCCCATTCACGAGCAGCAATATTTTGTCGACGCTCGATAGCAGTGCAGGCCTTTGCGTGATGGTCACAACCGTAATTCGCTGTTCCTTGGCGCGCTGCAATGCACGTAGGAGCGCAGCATCTCCGGCATGATCCAGGTTGGAATTGGGTTCATCAAGTACTACGAACTGCGGATCTCCGAAGAAGGATCGCGCCAGGGCAACCCGCTGCTTTTGCCCTCCTGACAGAGGCGACCCATCCGCGGCAACGATCGTCTCGTATCCGTGGGGAAGGTTAGCGATCATTTCATGGACATCAGCAAGGATCGCCGCCTGATATATTGCTTCGTCATCAACGTCGTCACGCATTCTTGCGATATTTGCCTTTATGGTTCCGGGGAACAACTGCACATCCTGAGGCAGGTATCCGATGCTCTCTCCAAATTGCCGCGGATCCCAGTTCCGTAAATCCATGAGGTCGAGCCTTACATTCCCGGATGTCGGAAGGATTGATCCAACAAGCATTTTGCCAAGTGTTGTCTTGCCGGCACCAGAATTACCAATGACGGCAAGTGAATCGCCTGGCTTAAGCGAGAATGACAGGCCATTCAGAACGACCCGCTTGGTACCCTGTGGCACATAGAGCAATCGTTCAACATCAAGTTTCCCTTGAGGTTTAGGGAGTGTGAGGCGTTCAAATAGTAGAGGAGAAGACCTCAAGAGCGAGGTGATACGTCCATAGGCTGCCTTTGTCTGGCTGTATTGGTTCCAGCCCTCGATTGCACCTTCGATCGGAGCAAGTGCTCTGCCGGCGATGATGGAAGCGGCAATGACCATACCACCCGTCAACTCGCCCTCAAGAGACAGGAATGCTCCCCAGCCGAGAAGTGCAACCTGCGTCAGCAGACGCGTTGCCTTCGATAGCGAAGCGATTGCTATATTTCGATCTTGAGCAATGACCTGAGAGCGCAATGACGAGGCAGTATCGCGGCCCCATATCCAGACTGCCTCTGGAATCATAGCCAGCGCATTGATGATTTGGGAGTTACGTGACATGGATTCCAAGTGAAGATTTGCTTTCACCTGTGCCGTGTTTGCTTCGGAAAATGGGGTAGCGGTCATTTTCTGGTTGATCTGAGTAAAGATCAGCAGAAGCAACGCAGTTCCAACTACGATGAAGCCGAGATCGATATGGATCAGGAAGACTGCAAGAACGAAGAGTGGTGCGATTGGAGCGTCAAGAAATGAAAGCAACGTTCTCGAAACGAGGAACGACCTGACTTGCTGGAGATCCCCAAGCGTCTGGTATTCACGCCCAGTACCGTGTTGCGACGCGCGGGCGGCGGCACTCAAGATCGGCGCGCCGAGTTGGGCCGCAACTTCGACCGCCGTACGCATCAAAATAAAGCGGCGAAGTGCCTCGAACACGGAGTGCAAAATAACTGCACCCACGATGATCACGGTGAGCATTACCAGTGTTTCAATTGATCGACTGGTAAACACTCTGTCGGAAATTTGGAAGAGATAGATGGGGATCGCCAATACCAGTATGTTGCTGGCGAGAGTAAAGAGCATGACCACTGCAATATTTTGCCGGACGGCTCGGATGCAGCCTTTCAGGCTCGCGTCGAAATCTGTGGGACCAAGTCGTTTGTGAAATGTTCCGCCACCGCTGCCTGATCCCTTCCCTCCTCCAGAACAGTCTGACTTGCCTGTGTCATCACGATCCTTCCTGGCTTTAATTGGGCCGCATTCACCATCAATCGTCGTCATGCCTTCCGGCGTCTTTGTCAAAGGTGCATCCGGTGCCTTGGCAACCGGTTCCGCCAGGTCTTCCTCAACGGCCCGCAACATTTCGGCCTCGATTGCTTCCATTGGTTCGGTTTCGGAAGCTACTGTGTCTGAATGGATTTGAGCATACTGACTGTCTGTATCTGGGGTGGTCTCCATTGGATCATCTGTTGAGGTTGCAGTCCGTGGTGCCGCTGTCGCCAGACATGCTTCAAGGGCCCTCTCAATCCGCCTGTATGCCTGATCCAGATCAGGATCTCTTCGACCGAGAGCAGAACGGCCTGGATCCACCATCGGTTCGTGATCGGTCGCAACGGTAACTGTCCTCATATTCACAACTGTCCCCTCCCCTTAGGTAAGCAAGCTTTGCAAACCATCGTCTTGACCAACGGTATGGTCAGTACTGATATCGATGCCCCCTGCCGGCCCTAAATCCTGTCCGAGCATTGAATCATCGAGAAAGAGCACAGCCTCGCTGACCAAAGCGTTGGGATCTTGAGCGTTCAATTCAGGTTTCGACGAGATGAAGTTCGCTTGGATTAACGTTTCCTGGGAGTATTGTTGGCCGCCGACATAGGTTTTCCCGAAGGAATCCAGATCAAGAATTGAAGCATTGTTGACGAGCGTATTTCCGCCAGTATCGACCGACCAACTCGCTTGCGCCTGTGGTGCGAGTGCGTCCATGGCAAGCATGATCTGATCGTTGTCTCCGAGAATGTTCGTCTGCTTGACATACTGAAGGTTGATCAGGTCGCCGTGGACGTAAAGAACCCGTAACCCCGCCAATCCGAGAAATTCCGGATTGCTGAGGATGCTATCAGACAATACTGGCGCCCCATCTTCAATCGATGTTGCGGCATCCACAAAGTCGCTCGAAAGTGCGCTGAACCGGTCATCCGTTCCAATCGTATAGATGCTCGCCTGGTTCCACAGGAGATTATCGGACGAGGATACCGACCCTGTTCCGTTCGTCTCAAAACCTGGCGTCGCATCGGCGACATCATTGTCAAACAGGATGGTGAGTTGCTGAATGATATTGGCATCATACACTGAACCACCAATAATAATGAGATCGTAACCAAATCCCAGCTCATAGAAGGAGGAGCTGTTGACAGCCATGTTGTCGCCACTGACGATTGCGCTGTAAGCGCCAGATGCAGAAACGATCCCGACATCACTGTCGCTCATCAGGGTCAGCTGCTCGATCCAGTTCACGATCATCAGATCACCAGTAATTTCAGTGACTGACCAAAAATCAGGATAAAGATCGGAATTGTCGGTTGTGGCTGTAGGCGGGCCTTCATTGCCGTCAGTTTCAAAACTGGCAATATTGTATAGTTCATTGACACCGGTAGCGTTCTCAGCACTCCAGTCAGCAATACCGGAATCTATGCCGTCTTCGTCCCAGATCGCATTAATCTGGACAACGGCATTGATTTCTATGTGATCACCAAGAACTGCCGTTACCTTGGCAGCCGTCCATAAGTTCTTCAGGACAGCATCGTTGAGTAGTGTATTCCCACCCATCGAGATTTCGACGGAGGTCTCCGGCATGCCCGTTTCACCGCTCCATGTGACCTGTGCCTGGTCGAGGTCATCCTCAAATGAATGAAAATCTTCAAGCTTTGGCGCCTCATCGACCTGGATGCCATTGACATAGATCCCCGACACGGTTTCGCCCTGG
This sequence comes from Pseudomonadota bacterium, assembly GCA_023390055.1. Classification (GTDB taxonomy): domain Bacteria; phylum Pseudomonadota; class Alphaproteobacteria; order Rhizobiales; family Rhizobiaceae; genus Neorhizobium. Next base: position 4,098 of record JAEWDP010000070.1, read on the forward strand.
GCAACGACCATTTCACCAGCGATACCATTGGGAGCCGCATTCAGAATGTCCGCAGTCGTCTTGATCAATGAGATCATGTCTCCGGCGGAACCAGGTGCCGATACCTCTGCCAAAGGATTAAACGCCGTGACCGTAGACGCAAGGTCGAGCATTTCATTGATGCTCATCACGGACGCCTGGAACGACAGACCGTGACCACCGACAGAGAAGACATCATTATCTGACAGGTGGATGTATTGATATGCATAGGTTGCGATAGAGCCTGGAGGTTCGAGCTCGGGAGCCATCATGGAGATGCTGCCTGATGCAACTGTCACATGTCCGGAGCCGTTAGGAAGACGTGCGTCCGACTCCCCGATTTCCCATGCGAAACCAGCTGGCACCAGTTGGGCTTCATTTATTGTATTGATTGGTTGCGCCACGGGAAAATCTGGCGGGACAGGGCGGTAGATCAGTGCAGGATCATAACCGAGCAACGTATATGGCGCATTGAAGCTGGCGCTAAACGTCAGTTGCTCTACAGCGTCGCGAATATTCGCATGATAGTAGAAGTCGGTAAAACTGTCCCTCAGCCGAGCCTCTTCGACGCTGAGATGAAAAAAGCCTATAAAGTGGGAAATATCTTCGGTCACCCGGTCAAGCATTGTCACCGCACGAACTCCCTTGGCCGTCATAGTCCATTGGAATGAATGCTACTGCCGCAAATGCCTGCGCAGGATGTCCTGCGCAGGCATGCTTGCAACAGTCGCAACTTGCACAACTGCCGCTTACGCGCCGTCGTCATCTCCAACAATGCTGGAGCTGCTGAGGTCTCCACCGACAATCGTCATGTCGATAGCATTCTGTTGCAGGTTAGCACCGAGTACGATCGACTGATTGAACGCAGAAGTATCTATACCCGCGTCGGCGGATGACGAACTGGTACCCGTAACATAGCCGTCGTCGCCATTATCGGAGCCCCAGGTACCACCTGCGCCGCCTGCACCGCCGTAACCGGTCGCGGCCATGCCGCCGAGGCCACCAGCGCCGCCGTCACCACCGGCGGACCAGCCGCCGAAAGCATCGCCGCCAAAGCCATCAGCCCAAGCACCACTCAATGCCGCACCGCCATCACCGCCGCCGGCAGAGCCATTTCCGCCTGCTGCATCGCCGCTGGCTGCATTGCCGCTCATTGCTGAGCCACCTGTGCCGCTTGCGCCATTGCCACCGTCGCCGCCAGCACCGGAGCCATAACCGGATCCACCGGCGATACCGGCCCCGATACCTGCAGCTGCGCCGCCGGCGCCACCTGCACCAGCGTCGGATGCAGCACCACCGGCGCCACCGCCTCCACCAGAACCAGCGCCGCCGCCAGAACCGGCATTGCTATCACCACCAGCGCCACCGGTATTATAGCCGCCGCCATCGGCATCACTGTCGAGTTTGGCAAGTGCCGCAAGCAGATGATCACCAATCGACGAAGTCGCGTCTCCGCCATCGGCGGCGCCACCATCACCGACATCACCGGCGTCGCCGCCGTCGGCATTGCCGCCGTCACCACCAGCATCTCCATTGCCGCCGTCGTTGCTTCCGCCATAAGCGCCGGCGCCACCTGCGGCCAGTCCTGCTCCGAGGCCAAGACCAAGACCAAGGCCCAGACCCGCACCGTCGCCGCCACTGCCTCCGCGTCCACCATCACCGCGTCCACCTTCAGCAGATCCGCTGGTTGCATTGCCGCTTGCAGCGTCGCCGCCGCCAGCAAATCCACCGGCGCTGATGCCGCCCAGGGCGGCGCTCAAGGCCTCACCACCAGCACCGGCACCTCCGGTGGCTGCGCCACCAGTGGAAGAGGCACCCTCACCACCGTCACCACCGTTTGCGTCAGCGCCGTTACCACCGTCACCGCCGCCACCACCAGTGTCAATTCCATCACTCGCTTTGGCAAAGCCACCGTGAGCTGTCTGATCTAGTGTGAATTCACCGCCATTGGATAGTTCGGCAGATTCCAGATGGTCGTTGTCCTGGATACTCGCAACCTGATTGAAGACATTGCCGACATCATTGCCTTCGCTGTTCAATGCGCCGTCGAGAACATCCTCCAGCTTGATGTTGAACATGCCGTCTATGGACGAGCCTTCAGCAACATCGATGTCAGCAAAGTCGTTGTCATCCGGAAGGTAACCCTCCATGCCGACATCAACGTCCACATCAACATCAACCTTCGTCGTGTTGAGGTTTTCATTGATATTCTCGCTCGCATTGAAGTTTGCATTGCCATTCAGGTTGGCATTGCCGTTGAAGTTACCGTTACCATTCAGATTGCCATTACCGTTGAGATTGCCATTCCCGTTGCCATTGAGATTGCCATTTCCGTTATAGTTTTCAGACTGGCTACTCTGATCTTGGGACTGGCCTTGATTTTCCCACTGGTTCTGGCTCTGATCCTGATTTTCCCATTGATTTTGTTGTTGATCTTGTTCCTGATCGTCATCAAAGTACAATGGATTGATGTAGTTATCGTGGTTTGTTCGTTTACTCGACATGACATTGGTCCTTAATTCATGTTCGCATCACGTGACCACCATTCATCTCCTTGGGATCTTTGCAGTGCGAATGTGATTGAAAGGAACGGTGCTGTCCGCAACCGTCACGACTACTGAAGTTTTGGTTTGGGTCTCCTTCTGTCAGGTTGAAACTGAAACCTGAAACGGCGAGCACGCCCGACCTTTACGCCGCAACAGAACGTGTGAGTGTGTGGCGAATAGTGTCACTCGATAAGATGCCAATTCGAGCTAGACCGCCGCCATCCTTCGCTCAGAAGGACTACGCCATTTGTTCAGTGCGTACCGGTCCAGGGCATGGCGTTGTAGACTTGCTGATCTGCTTCTTTGAGATGAAACTGGATAAGAACGTGACTTTTTCTACACAATATCAGCCACATGCGGTGCTGGAAGGCTTTATGAGCATCCTTGGTACCACACGATGGCCACGAACGGTTCTCCACCAAATGGATCTGTTTCTAATCCTGGCTACTTGTTCTAGTATTCACGCGGAGGCTGGCTGAACGTGTGTACCCGTGGGAGGAGTTCAACATGGTATCAACCAACGGATCCGTGAATTCAGCATTACCGGCTTCCTGGTCTGTGCAGCCACAGATGGATGGACGCGGAATTGTCATTGTGGCTCCGCCACGCGTTGTTTCTGCACCATTGTGTGCTGCAATTGAGCGACAGTTTCCATGGCTACAGGTATGCACAGTCGATAGCATGACAACGCTTGTCCATGCGTATCGGGAACCGATCCAGTTACTGATGGTAGACGTTTCGCTGGCCGACCAGCTCGACCAGCACTGGGAAGAACTGGTTGTACTTTATCCTGCGCTCAAACTTGCCTTTATCTCGGATACTCAAGTCGATAGTTTGACATCATTGTACCGTTTGAAAGCAGGCCCAGTTCGCGGAGTACTGTCTTTGGACGTAAAGCTGGAGGTGTTTCTCGCGTCTCTCAATATCGTCCTGAATGGAGGCACTTACTTTTCAGTGCCCTCCCACGCACCAAGTCGTCATTACCCTAATGCAGAAATCGGTTCAGGCTGGGCTCGATCTCAAGGATCAGGTTCGCAAACGTCACCGTTGTCAAAGCTTACCAGTCGCGAGCGTCAGATCCTGAGCCATATTGCACGGGGCAAACAGAACAAGATTATCGCGGCAGTGCTTGGCCTATCGGAGCACACGGTCAAGATTCACATCCATAATCTTATTGCGAAGCTGCGTGTCCACAACCGCACCGAGGCTGCGGCCATATATCTCCGTGAGGAAAGATGAAGAAACAAGGTGCCTCTACTGATGCCGTCCTTATATGAATGGATCGATGATGCCTGGTTTCAAGGATATCCTGCTGCATGTGGGGCAATTGAACTACACTTGGACTAATACAGAAAGTCTGTTGATCCATATGATCGCCGGTCTCGCCGGTGTCGACAAGCAAACGGCAATTGTTATTTTTTTGACGTTGAATACTCCACGCGCACGAATGGATCTTGTTGAGCGATTGGCGAAGTTGCCGAGAATTGATCCAGAATGTCGTTCCAAAGTGCTCGATGCGACAAGGCGTCTAGGGGTTCAGGCAAAACTGAGGAACAAGTACAATCATTGCATCTATTCCTTTGATCCGGATGGACAAAGGGCATTGACGCAGTCAATGCGCATATTTGAAGGCCGTGACACCGTAAAGTATGGCAAGATTGAAGCTCTCGACGATGTCGAAATGGCACGGATACAAGACAGCATCCAATCGTTAATTGCCATAAATCAACAGTTTTGGGAGATTACAGAAGAATATAATTTCCCACATTAACAAGAATTCCGTGGCAGCACTTTGGCTTGTTGCCAACCACGACATGTGCTGCAGGATCTACAGTCTAAGGTGCAGAACGGTCGTCATGCCGCACGGGAATGTCTCCAAGGTCAACCATACAACTACTGTGTGCGATAACAGTTGATTGTGGCATGAAGTCCAAGATGTGTTCTCATGAGCATCTGGCGCTGCCGAGGAAATTGGCTTTCGCTCAATCTGCGATGATTATCCGGAATCAGAAGCGATTGATTGTGGAGCTTCAACATACAAAATATAAATAGCGCATATATAACAATTGATTAACGTCAATGCCAACTCAAGTGAGTGGATTCTCTTCGCCTACTGCGCAACCTATAGTATAACTACTTGCAATGAGGGTGTTGGGGATCCAGATGACAGCGAAATCAACGGGCGGTCAGTCATTCACTTTCACAGGTGACGGCCGAAGTAAGCAGGTGATGGGCGCCTGCTTACGTGACTATACAACGGGCACGACAATTTTCGAGCCTTGTGGATCCGGTTCAAGCTTTCTGTTTATCGAGGCCGGTTGGGTTGTTTTAAGCAAGAGCTTGCCGAGTGGAGCACGTGTCGTCACAGATTTTGCTCTACGGGGAGACATACTTTCTACAGCGACAATGAGGCTTGCTCAGGAGACAGCCCGAGCTGCGTCTCCCACAACACTCTATGAGTTTCGTGAGCACCTTTCCGGTGGCGGCCTTGACCTGTCCCCTCAGCTATCGAAGACTTTTGTACTTGAAATGATGAAAAGACATGCGCGTCTGACGGAGCGAATGGCTAACATTGGTGGCCGTGAAGCCCTGGAACGTACTGTTCATCTCTTTTTTGAACTATCCATTCGAGCGAACAGTGGCGCGCGCGCGGAAATTGATCGGTTCGAGTGCCCGCTAAGACAATCTGACCTTGGCGAAGCCGTTGGCGTATCAACAGTCCACATGAACCGGATCCTGAAAGACCTCAGAGAACGTGGTCTTCTGTCGTTCCGAAATGGGACTGTGGAATTTCTTAATCGTAATAAGCTTCTCGCGTTAGTTGAGTTTGATTCAAGCTATCTCCATGCAGACTTATAAGTCGCTCGCCGAACACGAAACGTAAATTTAATGGGCTAGTCCCAATACTGTTCATTTAAGATAATATTGTGCTATCCTGCTGCTTCGACGCAGGAGGGACGGGATGGCACGAACAGTAGCAGGATTGCCGGCGGGAAGCCGGATTACAGACTATATGGGGCTGGGCGTTATCGCGCGAACGTTTCCGATCAACGAAGTGCGGGCAGCCCTGGCGGCCACGGGAAAGGCCAGTATTCGCGAGCGTGATCTGCCGGCTCATGTGGTCGTCTATTACGTTATTGCTCTGGCCCTCTACATGCAGTCTTCATATCGCGAAGTGTTGCGCTGCTTGATGGAAGGCGTGCAGTGGCTGCTTGATCCATCCGTGACAGTGAAAGTGGCCGGCAGGTCGGGGATCTCGCAGGCGCGCACCCGGCTTGGCTGGGAGCCAGTGCGCCACCTTCATGATGCAATCGTCAAGCCGATTGCGACACCGGGCACGAAGGGAGCGTGGTATCGCGATTGGCACCTGGTAAGCCTTGATGGCAGTACATTGAATGTCGCCGATGAAGCTGGCAATGCCGCCGCCTTCGGTTATCCCGGTGCCAGTCGTGGCAGTAGCGCATGGCCGCAACTGCGCTTCGTCTGCCTGGTCGAGAACGGCACGCACGTATTGTTCGGCAGCGAGATGGCACCTTATGCCACCAGTGAAATCGCCCTGGCCAACAAGGTGGCGGATCATCTCAAGCCTGGAATGCTCTGCCTTGCCGACCGCTATTTCTTCGGCTTTCCACTGTGGACGCATTTTCAGCAGAGCGGAGCTGACCTGCTCTGGCGCGTCAGGAAGAACATGCGCTTCGACTGCGAACAGCGCCTGGCTGATGGCTCCTATCTCAGTCATGCATATCCATCGGAGCGAGACTGGCGACGCAAGACCAATGGCGTGATAATCCGGGTAATCGACTACCATCTTGAGGGTGTCGAAGATGCAGAGCCGCTCTACAGGCTTGCCACGACAATTCTGGATCCCGAACAGGCGCCCGCACGTGAATTGGCTGCTCTCTATCACGAGCGCTGGGAAATCGAGACGGCCCTTGATGAGCTCAAGACCCATCTGCGTGGAGCCCGTATCGTCCTGCGCTCAAAGACGCCGGATCTTGTCCGGCAGGAATTCTACGGCATGCTCATGGCGCATTTTGCCATTCGCAGTCTGATGCATGACGCAGCCCTTCATGCGGGGGAAGATCCAGATCGGCTCTCCTTCATCCACGCTGTCAGGGTGGTTCGTCGCAAAATGGCTGCAGCGGCCACGATTCCCCCCTCGGCTCCGTAAAATCTTCGATAGAAACGTTCTTGAGGAGATCCTACAGGACCGTCTTCCGGCTCGCCGAGGACGGCGTAACAAGCGTGGCGTCAAGCAGAAGATGAGTGGCTACCCCCTCCGACGACGAAGTGATCCACCGCTACCAACAATCGACATCGCCTCCACTATTAGGATTGCATTACGAACTTAAATGAACAGTATTGGGGCTAGTCCCCGAGTAAATCCTTTCCATCTGCGAGATGCGACAACTTTGCCCAAATACCAAAAGGTGGGTGGCTGATACTTATGGTCAGTCATCCTGCAGGCCAATAGTCCTTGAGGAGGGTTCCGCTGAGAAGGAGCGGCCGAAGCCCTTATGAGAGGGCGCCGGCACAACAGATGGTTATATCTATCGGAACCAAAAAAGTGCATGCTTGGGTTAACATGCGTTAATGCGAACATTATAAAGTTATGCAATAGTACAAACTATCAGGGTGCTTGGAGCATAATCAAAAGGTATATTGCACCGCAATATTGATATATTGCGGAAGTGCAAGAGATAATCCAATGCATACGTCCTGATATACTAATTAGCCTGACAACAAGAATAGACCTGAAAACGAAAGTAATAGAGGGTTACGGGGGGAAACATGAATACCTATGTTGCAACAGCAGATAACTTCTCTGCTGATCGAAATCCAATGCTGACAGAATTTCCCACGTTTGGGGAGCCTGACCTGGGAGATGACTACGTACTTATCATTGACTCCAGCACGCTATACCGTGAATGCCTTTCCAGAAGTTTATCAGCTTACACTTCGAACATGTCGGTAGAGTCGATTGAAGAATGGCAATCTACCGGGCTGCATAATGATCCATCGGCAGTCCTTTTGGTTCTTGGTAATGCTCGTGTATCAGATGACACGGTATTGGATAATGTCACTCAGGTTGTCGAGAGATTTCGACCTAACCCAGTGGTCGTGATTTCGGCGTCAGACGATCTCGGCGAGATCCTCAAGATTATCGAATGCGGGGCTCGCGGTTACATCCCGCACACCCTCAATATACGCATGGCTGCGGAAGCGATCGCATTGACCCGCGCAGGAGGGATTTTCATACCTGCAGGCAGCGTCCTTGCAAAGAAGGAAGCATTAGGTACGAATGCAGCGAATTCGAGTCAGGCGATTGGCTTGTTCACGCCTCGCGAGGTTAAAATTGCCGAAGCATTGCGGCGCGGTAAAGCGAACAAGATTATCGCCTACGAGATGAACCTATGCGAAAGCACGGTCAAGGTTCACATCAGAAACATAATGAAGAAGTTAAATGCCCGGAATCGAACCGAAGTTGCGTTCAAACTGACCTAGTCGGAAAACTGGATCTGGATCGGAACACACAAACGAACACCATTGGTGCCGAGACTGATCATGCAAGCCTGGATAGTGGGCTTGCGATGCAAATGAACCACCACTGGTACCTGGTTGGGGCAATGCAGATGCTTGCCCCAAAGGGGATGGTTTACAAAATGAACACCCCCAGCTCTCGTTTACTTAGTACACACTTCGCAATGCTATAAGTCCGAAATTGTCCGACAGGTTAGGCGGTATGGGATTTGTATGATCGTACCGTCGAAAGACATTGCGCCAAGTCTGTTCAACTCATCCAACTACATCCCCCCGGCAAAGCGACGGCACCCAACAGGTTCGTTGACTGCGCTTTGAGGCAGATGGCCAAGTCATCCAAAAGGCTAAGTCGCTGATCAAAGAGACAACTGCGCCGCACGCGTCTTTCCGACTACCATCACTCTTGGTGGGGAGCGTTCGATACATGTTGTCGTGGCTAAAGCTGCGACCATAATTTCAGCTGCGCGGGCAACCTGAATCAAGCCACAACCCCATACTCGTAAAGGTACGGAGATTTGCCGATACCTTTTTGCGGCTGAAAGAGAGCGACCATGAGGATCGATACAACAAACATTGCTGAGGTTGTCAAAATAACCCCTACGCGCAACCTAGATAGTCGTGGGTATTTTTGCGAGCTGTTTCGTGAAGATATATTCAGAGAGCATGTGATTGATGCTCGGTTCATCCAGGACAATCAATCAGTCTCGTTGCACTCTGGAACTGTACGCGGACTTCACTTCCAACGGCCACCATTTGCGCAGGGCAAGCTCGTAAATGTTGTCGTTGGATCCGTTTTCGATGTGGCCGTCGACTTGCGTCGCGCAAGCCCCACCTTTGGTCAATGGGCAGCAACCCATTTGTCTGCTGAGAACGGAGCCCAATTGTGGATACCCGAGGGGTTTGCTCATGGCTTTATGACATTGGAAGAGCATACAATTGTCCAGTACAAGGTTACAGCTCCTTACAGTGCCGCTCATGAAGGTGGAATTCTCTGGAATGATCCAGACATTGGCATTGCATGGCCCGATCACGAAGCAGAGGTCAGCATTTCCCCCAAGGATCGGACGCAACCGCGGCTACGACATCTCTCACCTACCTTAACGAACGAATTGATGGGGGTTGCCTGATGCGGTACGTTGTTACCGGCGGTGCCGGCTTTATAGGCTCGTCTCTTGTCCGTTTTCTAATCGAGAAGGTTGGTGCGGATGTACTGGTCATTGACAAGCTTACATATGCTGGCAACCTTCATTCACTTGAGCGTATTTCTGGTTCCGGACATTATTCCTTCCTGCATGCTGACATTTGCGAAACTGACCGTGTGGGACAGGCTCTGAATGATTTCAAGCCTCAATCCATAATACATCTGGCAGCCGAGAGCCACGTCGATCGCTCTATAGCGGGTGCGTCCGATTTCATACGAACGAATGTCGTGGGAACGTTCAGTCTCTTGGAGGTTGCGAGGCACTACTGGAACACACTGACACCTGCGTCCCAGCAGGCCTTCCGATTTGTCCACGTCTCCACGGACGAAGTCTATGGCTCGTTGCCGGCCGCCGGTTTGTTTAGGGAAACAACTCCGTATGATCCCTCTTCCCCCTATTCCGCCTCCAAGGCAGCGGCTGATCACTTGGCTCTAGCTTGGCATCGAACCCATGGACTTCCGGTTGTCGTCAGTAACTGTTCCAATAATTACGGGCCGTTCCAATATCCCGAAAAACTAATTCCATTGACTATTTTGAATGCTTTCCATGGAAAGAAACTGCCCATATACGGGACTGGCAAAAACGTACGCGATTGGCTTCATGTCGATGATCATACACAGGCGCTATATCTGATTTCAATGCATGGCCGCCCTGGACGCAAGTACAATGTGGGGGGAGGCAGCGAGTACACGAATATTGCAGTCGTGACGAAAATCTGCGCCCTAATGGATGAGTTCAAACCTAGGGGGACACCCCATAGTGATCTTATTTCCCTTGTCCCTGACCGACTTGGGCACGACGCGCGATACGCAATCGATCCAACACGTATCGAAACGGAATTGGGATGGCGGGCAAATATAGATTTTGAAACAGGTCTTCGTCAGACGGTTCGCTGGTACCTCGACAATGCCAGGTGGTGGCAATCATCTGGGCAGAAGCCACATGAGATCGCGCATGAGTGCGCGCAGGTGAATTCATGCGTATTGTCGTGACAGGAGCGAAAGGCCAGTTGGTCCATTGCTTGGCCAAAACGGCACCATGTGGCGTCGAACTGTTTCCAGTCGGCCGACCTGCATTGGACCTTGAGAATATTTCGACGATTCAATCGGCGTTGGAAGCTTATAAACCCGAAGTCATCATTTCTGCTGCGGCGTTTACGAATGTCGACCTCGCGGAGACAGAACCAAGAGCGGCGCTCGTGATCAATTCGGATGGCGCTGGAGCGGTCGCGCAGGCAGCGCAACAGCTCAACGTCCCTCTTATTCATATATCGACAGACTACGTTTTCGCTGGCGATAAGGGCGCACCATACAACGAGCTGGATGTTGCAAATCCTATCTGCGTCTATGGTGTTTCAAAGCTTGCTGGTGAGGCCCAGGTGCAGGCTGCAACCCACAATCATGTTATACTTCGCGTCGGATGGCTGTATTCTCCATTTGCAAGAAACTTCCTCAGGACCGTTTTGAAGCTCTCAACCACGCAGGATACGCTGCGTATCGTTTCTGACCAGCGTGGAGGTCCCACATCGGCATTTATGCTTTCTTCTGTGATTTTTACGATCGCCAAGCGGATAGTTGACGACAACAGCTCCCAGCTACGTGGCATCTTTCACGTAGCGCCAACAGGCGATGCAACCTGGGCAGAATTTGCAGAAGTAATTGTGGGCATCCAGCAAACGATTACCGGAAAGAAGGTTCAGGTTGAGGCGATCACCAGCGGGAAGTACCCAACGCTGGCTAAACGGCCTTTGGATTCTCGTCTTAGCACTGAAAAGATCCAGACAAGTTACAACATTTCGTTTCCGCACTGGCGAACTGCAGCTCCAACAGTGGTTGCGTCGGGGCTGCGACAGATGGCAAGGGAGGCAACATCATGAAAGGCATAATCCTTGCGGGTGGATCAGGCACCCGCCTTCATCCGATTACCCGTGCTGTTTCGAAGCAGCTCATGCCGGTCTATGACAAGCCCATGATCTACTACCCTCTAACGACTTTAATGCTCGCGGGAATTAGAGAAATACTCATTATAACGACGCCAAACGACCTGGAGAGCTTTCAAAGGCTGTTAGGTGACGGTTCTCAATGGGGAATTAATCTCAGCTATAAAGTACAACTGAAGCCCGATGGACTGGCGCAGTCATTTCTTATCGGAGCGGATCATATTGCAGGCCAACGTTGCGCCCTTATTCTCGGTGACAATATATTTTTTGGTCATGGCCTAACGAGACTTCTTCGGAGAGCCTCCGCCTCGGCTGCAGGTGCAACGGTTTTTGCGTATCATGTCAACGATCCGGAGCGTTACGGCGTCGTAACATTCGACGAGACTTCACAGGCGCGATCAATCGAGGAGAAACCTCGGCACCCACGCTCGAACTGGGCCGTGACGGGGCTGTATTTCTATAACGAAGACGTTGTCAATATCGCTGCATCATTGAGGCCATCAAGTCGCGGTGAACTCGAAATTACAGATCTCAACAATGTGTACCTTAAACGCAATCAGCTGATGGTTGAGCGGATGGGGCGTGGATATGCTTGGTTGGATACGGGAACTCCAGATAGCCTGCTAGAGGCAGCGGAATTCGTTGCAACACTGGAACGGCGGCAAGGTGTCAAAGTAGCATGTCCCGAAGAGGTTGCGTTCCGGATGGGCTTCATCGATTCGAGCGCACTCAAGATATGTGCTGCGAAACATGCAAAGAGCGATTATGGACGCTATCTTTATGGGCTTCTTGAATCCGAAGTTGCTCGACCAAGAACGCGCGTTGATTACGAAAGATCACCAACTGACCTGGAGTTGGAACTTACTTGACAAGTCACGGTGGCTGCCGCCTCGGCTGTCCCTTCATTCGGCGTCCGAAACCGCCTATGAAAGATCATCGAACGCTCGGGCGTCTACTGGATCGAGAGGCTTAAGGTCTTCATGGCGGCAAATGGATTCGTGTAATAATTAGTCATATATAGTAGAAATATAATGCAGAATATAATGATGTGTGTAGATATAATATTGAAAAGTAAATGTAGATCAAATAGTAATACTTACGGTGATGTCAGGCTGAAATTAAACATGCTCCGCAACCGAAAGAATGCAGTGTTTTCTATTTCGGAGTAGAGTATTCTAATTGGTGCTTACGTTATCGTTAGCAACGCTCAGGCACCACATCATGAATGGTTGGACCGTCTGGATGAAATGCGTGTTGTGTCGGGCATCAACATGACACGCTGGCGAGCCTCCCACACCCCCAACCCCTGGGGGCTCGCCACAAACGTCTCACTCAGTTCTAATTGAACAAAGCTCTGCCTACACAAGCAAGAGCGTTACATAATCATTTCTGGAGGTCGGGCAGAGGCGGATGTTCACTGGCCCTCGAAACATTGAAATCTAATTGAACCCGACAACGTGGGTTCCCCATCTTGCGATCTGCCCAAGAAGCCAGCCGGCTGCCCAGCCGAAAAGCACAACAACCTCGAGCCTTGGATTATTGAAACCGTATCGGGAGTTAATGGCTACGAGCATCACCACACCTGGCAGTCCGTGCAAAGCAATTGCCCATAAAGCTCCCTCGAGCCCGTATAGATAGTGCCCTAGTGGCAGCAGTATAAAAATGGAAACACTACGAACGAAATTCAGAATGGTGAGGTACCGTGGTTTTCCGATTGCCAGATAGACGTTCGACAGCACCCCAAATCGGCTGATCAACAAGCTGAATGAAAGGATCTTCAGCATCTGCCCTGCTGCTTCGTATCTTTGATCATAAAGAACATTGACGACAACATCTCCTGCAGCAAACGTTGCGCCTGCGGCGATCACGAACAACAAGTCAAAAGGAAGCCGCAGCTTCGAAAATGTAATCGGCAGCCGGTCAGGCTGATCGCGATGGATTTTGCTCAATGCGGGAATTGCAACCGAACTGAATAGTCGATTTCCCGCTCCTTCGAGCATCAGTATGAGGTTGAACGCCAGGATATACAGCCCCAATTCCCGCGGACTGATCCAGCCAGCGAGCAGTATTCGGTCGCCATTGGCAGCGAGGACAGTAAATGTGGATGACAACAGGACCCATTTACCAAAGCGGACCAAATCCCTGACCGCTGCAGGTTCCAGTCTCAACCGATTGCCCGGCCCAGGCAAAAGCAGAAAGCTCAAGCCCGTCGTAACAGCCGAGGCTGATAATATTGCGACAACGAATGACCAAACTGAACCTGTCGTCACGGCCAGAATTATTGCGATGCCCAGGCTGACAATTTGGGCTATAACCTCAATCTTGGTTATCTGCGCCAACGCCAGTTCCCGATAGGCCGAGATGACCTTGGTCGATTGAAAACCTGCAATAACTGTGCAGAAGCATGTGGCAACGATGACTGCAGGTAGAACTGGTTCCGTATAGACAGATCCCTTTGGGAAAAGCCCGCGTGCGTTTGCGGCTGTTATCGCAAAAGCAACGCCGACACAGACAACCCAGATTGTTAACCCATGTACAATCTGTAGAGTCCATGCCGTATCGAGATAAGCTTGGCGGTCGCCCATGCGGCTCTGGATTGCCGCCGGGCGAATGCCCAGATCCGATAGCATTGCAACTGCCACCTGCACCATTGTCGCCACCGCCATCAGCCCGAACATCTCCGGGACCAGCAACCGGGTCAGGATTAGACTGCTTGCAATGCGAAGAATCTGGACACCAAGATAGCCGCTCATTGTCCAGCCTGCCGCGCGCAGTATCCGCACACTGAACCGATCTCCGATCTGTTCGGAGCTGCCCTCCCCTTGCGACGGCAAATGTTGCCTGATTGCCGGCAGAACTGGCTGTTGTCGGGCCATTCCCGCCGGCAGCATGCGCATCAAGAAACTGTTCAAGAGCCACCTACCTTTTCCACGTCCCGACATAGTCTGCTTACACTGACCCTAGGAGAGGATCATATTCAGTTCACCAGTTCCCGCTCCCGTTCAGGTCTCTCATATTCATCGGGTAGTGCGCTGCCGTCTTCCGGTGACAACACATCACCAGAGACGAGACGGTTGAGCACTGCTCGTAGACGCTCTGCCAAGACACGGACGCAGGGATCCAGCATCATCGAATCGTGATCGCCAGGTACTTCGACGACGTCCATTTCAGAGAGATAGGGACGCCAGCCATTATCCGGTAAAATGAAATTCCGCCCTTCCTGCAGCAACCGTCCATTGGGAAGCCTGTAGACAACTCTTGGTCTGGGCCTGTACAGCGTGACGTGCCCTTTGTACGGCTTCACTTGATACACACGTGCAGCTTCCAGGAACGCCCTTTCTATTCTGATGTTGTTGAAGCCCTCCTCCATTTGATCACTTTGAAGCGCATGCGCCTTTGCAGCCCGCTCCATGATCCACCGACGGCGATCATGCCACCAGGTTGTGATGAATGCGAAGCGATGGCGCTGGACATCCTGCAACTTCATGGAAAGTTTATCCTGAAGAGACAAAGATGGCTGACGAGGTAAAGGTGTATCAAACAGTGCAAGGTGTGCCACAATCTCACCCTGATCTTCCAACTGGCGGGCGATCTCGAGTGCGACGAGCCCACCTCCTGAATAACCTGCCAACAGATAAGGACCGTGTGGTTGTATATCGCGTATCTCGGTCAGGTAATCCTTTGCCATATTCTCGAATGTATCATGCGGCTCGTGATCGCCATAAAGTCCCTTGGCTTGCAGCCCGTAGACGGGCCTTTCTATACCTATTGTGATTGCTAGATGACGGAGGTTCAGTATGTTCCCGAACATCCCAGCACAGATGAAAAGCGGTGTCGCCTTCTGATCTGGACGTGAAGCCATGAGGACAGCGTATAGGCGCTTAAGCTCTGGTACAGGCGGGGTAAGAGCTATTTCGGTACTCGCGGTATTTGTCGGGCCAAGTCGTTCACTGATTTTTGCCGCACACAGTGAAATTGTCGGTGCTTCGAAGAGTGTAGAGATCGGCAGGTCAACTTCAAATTCGTCCTTGATAGCCCGAAACAGGCGTACGGCAATGAGCGAATGCCCTCCGAGATCAAAGAAGCTGTCGTTAACTCCAATGTCTTCTACCCCTAGCAACTCATGCCAACACCGCGCCAGTTTCACCTCGACGGGGCTATTTGGTTCAATATACTCAACTTCGAGGTCAGGTCGCTCAAATGTCAGATCGGCCCTTGACGATGGCCCGACCGGGTCGGCGACGAATGAAGTCAGTGTTTCAAGATCAATCGAACTGATGATTATTTCCGGGTCATGCAACGCGAGAGCACGACCCAGCGCGTCCAGTCCTTCCGTCGGGCGTATACCATGCTCTACCTGCAATGACAGCCGCGCGGCGTCATGATGCATTGCACTTCTTTGCATCCGCGGATGTGCAGATTCCGGCGTGGGCGACGGTTGCGCCAACTCTCCTTCGAGCCGTCGCATTACAAAGCGATGGATATCGACAAGAACATTCCCGTCCTTATCGCAAATGGTAACGTCAAATGCCGCAAAGCCATCCCCGAAATCTTCGCAGTCTGCATAGCGTATCCAACTGACGATTGATGCCGCCAATGGTCCATACACGATGATTTCATCGTAGCTTGCAGGAACCCACAATGCATCATCCTCGGGACTAGCTCCGCCAATTGTCAATGCATAACCGGTTGCAATGTCCAGCAATGCAGGATGCAACGGGTGTCCTGCAAGGTCAGCAGCGAACTCATCATCGAGAGACAGATCGGCAATGGCTTCTGATACGCCGATCTTGACCGCCCGCAAAACTGCCCAACGCGGCCCGAAGCGTAGCCGGTCAGCTTGCACAGAGGCAATTGGCGCGCCCCCGTTGAACGACATTCTTCCCTGCATCTCAGCCCAGATTGAATCAAGGTCAAGCCTTGCAGGCTGAACCCGAGCCAATGCGATCACGGCCTGCGCGTGAACGATCTGTTGAGCACCGGGCTCGCCTTGTTCCTTCGATGCTATCGTCGCCCGATAGCCATCTTGATGCGGCTCCAGTCGCACACGGAGTTGGCGTTGATGGTGATCATCAACGAAGAGCGGTCGTATAAATGTAAGCTCGCCGATCCGAACTGTATTTCCAAGGTCGTACTCACCCACTGCTTGCATCAAGATATCCACATACGCGGTCCCCGGAAGGATGGCGTTCCCCGATAGTAGGCGGTGCTCATTCAGGACCCAGTGGGAATCTGCAGACAACGCTGCCTCCAACCAGAATGGTTCGTTCAGCTCACTTGCGACCCAACGATCAAAGAAGTTTGATTTCGTTTGGTATTCCACCGGCAGTGAGGCAGATGCAGCGCCAGCCGCTCGAGCTGCTAACCCGACCTCATTCCAGATACCCCAATGAATAGCCAGTGTTTGCCGCTCACTGTCAGACGCGACAGACTGAGCGTATGCGTTCATATATACGTTTGCAGCAACGTAACCGATCTGGCCCGCTCGAGGTACATCCGTACTAGTCGATGAAAAAAGCACCATGAAATCAAGATGGACCTGCTGAAAGATGGCATCGATTACACGTAGCCCCGTTACTTTGGGCAGTATGACGCGTTGCAAAGTCTCCTTGTCAGTGGTCTGAACTAGCCCATCATCCAGGGCGCCTGCACAGTGGAAAACACCGTCGATCTTACCGAAATGATCAAGGGATTCTCTGACAGCACGTGTCATTTGTTCGCCGTCAGTAATGTCTGCCTTTACGTAGAAAACATCAGCTCCAGCTTCCTGCAAACATTTGATCTTTGCTATCGCCCAAGATACTCGAGGATCAGCGAATTTTGGTCTGAAGGAGTTCCAATGCTCCTGTGGTGGAAGCTTTAGACGTGCAACGAGTATCAAGCGAGCCTGATGCTTTGTCGCGAGTTCGAAGGCAAGTGATAATGCAACTTCACTCAGGCCGCCGGCAAAGAAATAGACACCCCGATCCTTGATATGACAATCGACAGTCTCGACACGTTTCAGAGGGCATCGTTCATATATCCTGGTGAACCGTCTTTCTCCGCGAATAGCGACAACTTCGTTACCAGCGACCCCATGGATCTCATCCCATAATTGGTCAACAAGTGTCTGATTGCCGGTCTCAGCAGCCATGGGTTTCGGTCTAGCGATGATCGGCCAGATCGACGAAGGGGTACGTTCTGGCTGGCCAGCGGCGATATCAAGCAATCGCACCGTAACCCCGGGAAGCTCTTTTGGCAGTACCAGTGCAGGTCCGAGGACCATCGCCTTGTCAGGGCTGACCTTCTCGTCATTGTCAACTTTCAAAACATTTCGCGTCACAATACTTATTGCAAGCTGACCATCCAGCGCCATATTCGCCCATGCTTGCCCCAAATCGAACAGACTGCTGAAACCCCAATCCTGATCTTGGTGAATACGACTTGATCCCGCCCTAACCCGATCCATCCTGTCGGCCAGCCACATGTGGACCACATGATCTGGAATGATTTTTCGAGAACGGAGGCTCTCGAGCAACAACCTATAGTCCTCTCCTCCGACCTCTGCGCATAAGGTATACTCATCAGGCTGCCGTTGGCGAAATCCATCTCCCCGGCTCACCGTCACGACGTGGTGGCCCTCATTGCGCAGCTTCTCGGCCAGTACAGTACCGAAACCATCATTATCGAGAAACAGCAGCCAAACCTTATGCTCGTTCGCAGCACCTCTCAGCACGTTGGCCACTGACCGTTGCCAGCAGGGGCGATATCCCCACTGTTCGATATCTGTCTGCTTGCTAAGGATCACCGGTGGCAGCCGGTTATCATTCAGCCTGTTTGGCTCAATGAAGTATCTTTGATGCTGAAAAGGATATGATGGGAGCGACACACGACGAGATCCAGGCCCGTCTGTAAGTTGATTTAGATCGACCGGCAATCCCGCCGCATATGCACGCCCCATCGCCATATGGAAGTGTGCTTGATCATTTTCCAGCTCATCCATATGAGGCAGAGAGTGGATGACACGCGACGGTGCGATCCCCTGAGCCTTTGCCAATGATGAAAGCACACGGCCGGGCCCTGCTTCAATGAAAACGAAACCAGGCTCTGACGACAACACCATTAAACCTTGCGCAAAGCGAACAGTCTGCCGCAAGTGGTCCCTCCAATAGCGCGGGTCAGTTGCCTCATCATCACGCATTGGTGCGCCACTGAGATTGGAGATGATCGGGATGGTTGGTGCGCGAAGTTCCAGTCCTGCTACAAATGCTTCGAATTCCGACAATATGGGATCAAGCAGCCTTGAATGAGCTGCAATGTCAATTGCGAGCCTTCGTGCCTCGATAGCATTGTCATTTAAGAATTTCTCGAACCCCTGCAGATCTTCGTCAAGACCGGATACAACACAGAGTGATGGTCCATTGACACAGGCCAGATCAAGTGTTTCGGGTAGTCGGGAGAGGAGTGCTTCCTCGTCGAGAGGAACGCTCAGCATGCCACTTGGCTGCACTCTTTCAAACAGCTCGCCGCGAAAGCGAACCAGCTGAACTGCATCCTTCAATGTCATTACACCGGCGACGCAGGCGGCCGCGTATTCTCCCATCGAATGTCCGATCATCGCTATCGGTTCCAGGCCGCGTTGCTGCCAAAGCTTCGCTAGAGCTACCTCGGTAACAAGTATTGCTGGCAGCTGTAACGATGGCTTCAGAAAAAGTGCCGCAGCGTCTTCAGCGTCTTCACCCAGCCATACATCACTAATTTTGTCCGCCACCTCTGGTGGCAAATATGAAAGGCCCTCATCAACGACAGCCCTGAACAGGCGATCTCGCTCGTAGAGGTTCTTCGCCATTCCGGGATACTGGACACCGCCTCCGGGAAACATGAATACGCCGGCTTCGGCCCGGTCCAGCGTCGACTGTCTCACCGCATGTGTCGTATCCGTGAGTACGGCAAGCGCTTCTTCACGATTGCGCGCTGCAACGATTATCCACTCGTCGAACTTCTTTCGACAATGCAACAATGTATGTGCAACATCCTTAAGAGCAATGTCCGGGTTTGTTGTCAGCCATGTTCCCAGGCGCTGTGCGCAAACATCTACAGCCCGCCGCGTTCGTGCTGATAGAAGCAAAAGCACCGGGCTATCGCGCGCTTCATCAGGCTGCATCTCTTCGGGCTTGCTGTAGGGAACTGGCGCTTCCTCAAGCACAACATGCGCGTTCGTGCCTCCGACGCCAAGCGAATGTACGGCTGCGCGCCGTGGTCCATTGCCAATTGGCCATGGTGAAAGCTTGGAACAGACCATAAAAGGGCTTCGATCAAAATCGACGGCGGGGTTGGGTTTCTCAAAACCAAGAGTTGGTGGGATCTCACCATGCTTCAAAGATAGGGCAGCCTTGATAAGGCTCACGACGCCAGCGGCAGTATCGAGATGACCTATGTTGGATTTAACCGACCCAACATAGCAAAACTGGTTCGAATGCGTGGATTGCCTGAAGGCTTGTGTCAAAGCCTCAATTTCGATCGGATCTCCAAGGTTGGTTCCGGTCCCATGGCACTCAACATAGCCAATTGTTTCCGCATCAATATCGGCGATTGCTTGCGCCTCAACTACGACTTGTGCCTGTCCTGCGACACTAGGCGCCAGGTAGCCGGCCTTGCCACCACCGTCGTTGTTAATCGCTGTTCCCTTGATCACTGCGTGGATGGTATCGCCATCGCGAAGTGCATCTTCAAGTCGACGCAAAACAACAACGCCGGTACCGCTGCCAAACACCGTCCCAGCGGCCCGATGGTCGAATGGTCGACAATGCCCATCAGGGGATAAAATTTCGCCCGGGTTGAATATATATCCGCGGCGATGGGGGAATTCGATCGTCACCCCTCCCGCCAACGCCATGTCACACTCGCCATTTAGGAGGCTCTGTGCGGCAAAATGGACGGCTACCAATGAGGTGGAGCAAGCTGTCTGAACATTAATGCTGGGCCCCTTCAGATCGAAGAGGTACGAGGTTCGCGTCGCCAAAAAATCCTTGTCATTTCCAGTATGTCTCAGCAGGAACATTCCCACCTGATCGACCAAGTCACGATTACTGCAGACGTTGAAGTAGAAATAGCTTCCCATGCCACAGCCGGCAAACACTCCCACTGGCTCGCCCGACTGGCTCGGTATTCTTCCAGCATCTTCTATGGCCTCCCATGCACACTCCATGAACTGCCGGTGTTGAGGATCCATGATCGAGGCTTCTTTCGGACTGAGGCCGAAGAAGTCCGCGTCAAACATTTCCATGTCGGGTAATTCAGCTGCTCGTGCCACATACCGCGGATCTCGGATTCGTAGAGGATCTTCTCCGCTTTCAAGCAATTCTTCGCCTGACAAGTCACGGATGCTTTCGACACCATTTCTGAGGTTGTCCCAGAATTCGGATGTGCTAGATGCCCCAGGTACCCTTAACGCCATACCGATTATAGCAACGTCATTGGCTCCAATTTGGCTCTTTGCTTCAAACATTCCCCACCCTCCGCTGGAAGGAAAGTCCTCCCGCACGTTACCCTTCGCAATTTCGCGCCATGCCCTATGGTCGTGCAATTAACCCTTTCGAAGCGCAGCTCATCCCAAGGAAGGGGCTTGGTACGCTCCTTGGCCTTTCAGCGTAGATCGGATCAACCCTATGGCTATCGGTGTGCATGTTGATCTTTAAGCGGCCTGAGGGCTGTATCATGAGATAAAACGCGACACTGGGGGGCGGCATGAGCGGTTTCAAATCCGTTGTGGTAGGTGATGGACTACTATTGGTGCAATGCGCCAACATTCTTCTCGAGCGCAGCCACACAATCGAGCTTGTTGCCACTGCCAATCCGCATATCCGCAATTGGGCAGATCAACGGCAGCTTGCTGTTATTCACCCGGACGAGCTGGAAGATGCAGTCACGTCAGTCAGCTGTGATTGGCTATTCAGTATTGCAAATCTAAGGATTTTGCCGTCCCGCGTTCTGCAAAGAGCACGCTGTGGTGCCATAAATTTTCATGACGCGCTCCTGCCAGACCAGGGGGGGCTTAACACACCGGCATGGGCAATCCTTGAGGGCCGCACATGTCATGGCGTCACATGGCACGCGATGACCAGGAATATTGACGCTGGTGATATTTATATCCAATCCAGGTTTGATATCGCAGCGGATGAAACCGCTTTTACTCTTAACAGCAAATGCTTCGAGGCGGGTATCGATACCTTTGCCGAACTCATCCCTTTATGTGAGCAGGGAACAATAAGGCCATCCCGACCGGCAAGTACGCCTGGGCGCAGCTATCTTGGTTCTGATCGGCCCGGTGCGGCAGCAACACTCGATTTTACCGAAGGTGCTGGTAAACTTGAACGCATCATTCGAGCGCTGGATTTCGGAGAAAGCTATCCTAACCCGCTTGCGGCCCCAAAGGTCCGGCACAAAGGACGAATATTCATTGTCGAAAGTATCTCCATCATCAATCGTACCGTGGATGCGCGGCCAGGCAGCATAATTGAATGCAATGAAGCCATGATCACGGTAGCGACCGCAGACAAGCCGGTACTTCTCAAATTAAAGCAGCCGCAGTTTGAAACCTGGACTGTTTCGTCAACCTTTCGCCCGGGTGAAGTGATATCCGCATTTACCGATGAGGAGGTAAGTGAACTCGACGCTGCCGTCATGTCGATTGCGCGCCATGAATCCCATTTCATCAGGATGCTCACCGAGAGAACCGATGTTCACCTGAATGAAGTTAAAGAGCATCCTGCGGCCTCCGGGGCCGACTGGGAGACGATAAGGCTTTCCTTCCTTGAACAGTTGGAAGAACACGAACGCATTGCCATTATCTGTTCATTTCTTGGCCGAACTTCGCAGCAGGAGCACGTGCATATCGCCTATAGGAATGACCGTTTGGCCGACTTTTGCAGTACGTATCCCGGCTTCTTTTCAGACACTGTTCCCTTGCCGTTCAGGTGGGACGAACATATGTCCCCAGGTACGGCTGTTGAGCAGATCAAAAGAAGTTTGCATCTTGGGGAGCGACGTTTAACCTATCTGTCGGACTTGACGGACAGGTATCGGGAGATTAGCGCCGCTCCTCTTACATGCGCGATTTCGAACATGCACACTACTGAAACCGCTGGTCCAGTATTCGGAAGTGTCATAACATTTCAAACTGGTACGAGAGAATGCAATCTCTTGTACGATCGTGCACGGCTCGCCCCAAAAGATGCGCTCTCCATTAGTGATAGGCTTGAAGTATTTGCTCATGCCTTTCATCAGGGCGAAATGGTTCTTGGCGACTTGCCACTGATGGGAGATGCTGAACAGCAAACGATTCTGTATGAATGGAACAGGACCGAGAAAGACTACGAGCAAACGAAATGCGCCCATCAACTAATTGAGCGACAATCGAGACTAACGCCTGATGCGGAAGCAATTTGCAGCGGTGAAGCTTGCCTCACATATGGACAACTTGAAGACCGTGCCAACCAGATCGCAGCTGTTTTGCGTCAGGAGGGAGTTGGCCCCGAAACGATTGTCGGCTTACACCTGCCACGAACAATCGATCTTGCAATTGCGGCAATTGCAGTCTGGAAAGCAGGCGGTGCATACCTACCGTTAGACCCCGACTTCCCGCAAGATCGACTGTCATACATGGTCCGTGACAGCAACTGCAGACTGGTCCTGGCAAGCCACACATTTCCTGTAACGATTGCGGATTGCGCCGCCGAGGTCATGTATATTGAAGACTTGGCAGACAAGAATTCTTGCTCTCTGACACCTGTAAACGTAGGTGCCAACAACCTCGCCTATGTCATCTATACGTCCGGGTCGACTGGTCTTCCCAAAGGTGTAATGGTTGAGCATAGGAATGTCGCAAATTTCTTTGTCGGAATGGATGATCGTGTTCCGCTTGCCCCGGGATGCCGAAATGTCTGGCTCGCAGTCACAAGCCTCTCATTCGACATTTCAGTGCTTGAGCTCTTCTGGACATTGTCGCGTGGATTCAAAGTTATCATCCATTCACCGGAGATCACTGTCGCAAAGTCGCAGGCACGGGCATCCCACCTGCAAAATGATCTCTCATTCGGTCTCTTCTATTGGGGAAACGATTCTTCGGCAGGGCCAGAAAAGTACAGGCTCCTGCTAGAAGGAGCGAAGTTTGCTGACAGCCATGGCTTCGATGCAATATGGACACCAGAAAGGCATTTTCATGCATTTGGCGGACCGTTTCCGAACCCTGCAGTAACCGGAGCGGCTGTTGCAGCAGTAACGCATAATCTTGCTATCCGTGCGGGCAGCTGTGTCTTGCCACTACATCATCCCATCCGCGTAGCTGAGGAGTGGGCTGTGGTAGATAATCTCAGCAACGGGCGGGTCGGGCTCGCATGCGCCTCGGGCTGGATGCCGGAAGATTTTGTCATAAGGCCAGAGAACAAACCACCCATCAACAAAGGAAAGCTTATCAGCGATATCGATATTCTACGGCAATTGTGGCGCGGAGAAGAAGTGGAATTCAACCTTGGTGATCAGAAGATTGGGGTTGTAACTCAGCCCCGTCCTGTTCAAAGGGAATTGCCGATATGGCTGACGACCGCCGGAAATCCCGAAAGCTATCGCAATGCTGCGCGTTCCGGTTCACACGTATTGACCCATCTCCTCGGTCAGTCGATCGCGGAACTGTCAGATAAAATCGCGATATACCGTGAAGAACTTCGGACCCTCGGCAAGAATCCGGCCGATTTCAAGGTCACCTTGATGCTCCATACGCTGATTGGGGACGATCGTGAAACTGTTCGGGAACTGGCCAGGCAGCCAATGAAAGATTATCTTGAAAGCGCGACGGCGTTGATCAAGCAGTATGCTTGGGCATTTCCGGCATTCAAGAAGCCGGCGGGAGTGGCTGAGCCACCAGATATAGATCTCAGATCCCTGACACGAGAGGAACTCGATGCAATTCTCGAATTTTCCTTCCAGCGTTATTTCGAAGATAGCGGACTGTTCGGTACGATAGAAGATGCCCTCGATCGGCTCGCTGAAGTGCGTGCAGCAGGCGTAGACGAGATAGCCTGCCTCATAGACTGGGGTCTGCCAGAGAGCCTTGTGCTCGATGGTCTGAGGCCTCTCGCATCTGTCATCAGCCGTTACAAGCAACAGCAGGAAAAGCCTGGTGATCCCCGCAGCTTTGCGGATGAGGTACTTCAACATCAAGTCACTCATCTACAAGCGACGCCTTCGATGATCCGCAGCTTCATGATCTCGGAGAAGGATCAGTACGCTCTTTCTAAACTGAAGCATATTCTAATCGGTGGAGAGGCGCTCCACGGTTCGCTCGTGACTGCCTTGAAGAAGACGACTGTGGCATCGGTCGAGAACATGTATGGGCCAACGGAAACAACGATCTGGTCGTCATCCTTGGCTGCACCCAGCTGCATTGGTATCGCGCCAATCGGACGCCCGATTGCCAACACTCAGCTGTATATACTTGACGACCACATGCGTCCTGTCACACCTGGCCAGGTTGGCGAATTGTACATTGGTGGTGACGGGGTTACGCGCGGTTATCTCAACCGGGAGGAGCTTACCAGGGAAAGATATCGCCCGAACCCGTTTGCCGGAGGCAAGGTCTACAGAACTGGCGATCTGGCACGCTTTGACGCAAACGGGGTCGCTCACTTCATCGGCCGCAACGATAACCAGATTAAGATCCGTGGATATCGGATGGAACTAGGTGAAATTGAGGCACAGATTGCCAGCTATTCCGGGATCCTGGAGGCTATTGTTACTGCTCACACCAACGTGGATGGTGATACAAGTCTTATTGCCTATGTGCGCACGAAGTCTTCAGACTTCTGCCAGAACGCACTGCGCAATGACCTCCGCAACAAATTGCCGGAGGCAATGATCCCGAGCAGTTTTGTCACGCTAGATGCATTCCCGCTTACACCCAATGCCAAAGTGGATCGCAATCGTCTGCCTATGCCATCCAGAGACGCTCAGCCTGTGGATCTGCCTCCGCTAGCACCATCAGAAGACCTCGAGCAGGCTCTCTGCCTTGTCTTTGCTCGCACCCTCGGACGAGATTCAGTTACACGTAATGACAATTTCTTTAACATTGGTGGGCATTCCCTCCTAGCAGTCCAGATGCACCGAACGCTCAAGGAATCTATTGCGCCAAAGTTGACGATAACGGATGTCTTCAGATTTCCGACAGTAGCGGGACTAGCAGCTCACTTGACGGGCGATGACGGTGAAGACAAACAAATGGCGCGTGCGGCAGATCGTGCAGCAATGCGCCGTCAGGCTCGACAAGAACGCCAGTCGCGTCCACGCACACAAGCACTTGTCTGATCATGCTGCTCAAAGGCTTGCTTCCCGAAGAGGTTGCGTTTTGGGAATGTAATATCTTAACCCCTCCACTGCCACTTTTCGACATTGAAACAAGGGCAATTCAGGGGGCGGTACCTATCAGACAAAGGGAATTTCGTGTTGGACGAAGCTGCGCACGAAGAGCTTTGTCGGCTCTTGGACTACCACCGACTGCCATTCCAATGGGGGCCAACCGTGAACCAGTCTGGCCGCCCGGCTATATCGGATCGATAAGCCATAGCCGTAACTATTGCGTTGCTGCCGCCGCAAAGTCAAACAGCGATCTTGCATCTCTGGCTATTGATATCGAGATTGCCGGCATCGTTGCAGCGGATCTCGCTTGTGAGATCTGCCTGCCAGAAGAGAAGGACTGGCTCGATCATCTGGATGAAGCTCAAATGCAGTTGGCATTAACAGTCATCTTCAGCGCCAAGGAATGTGCGTACAAATGCCAGTATGCCCTGACACGCCGTCTCATCGGTTTTGACGCAATCGCAATTGCGATTGATTGGAGAAGTGGCTCCTACGCTGCGATATTGCAGCAGCCCTTGCCTCCCTTCTGCAAAGGAGACAAGTGGCAAGGCCGTTTTCATGTTGCCGAAGGTCATGTCGTGACAACAATGATATTGCCAGGGTCGTTATCGTGACCAGCCCCGTCTAAATGTAAGCTCTCGCAAGAAGAGGACAACGAGTGGAATAACCGAATACACATAGCGGCGCCAAAGCCGCTTCGGATCGGTAACGAGCCTGTGAAGCCACTCGAGCCCGACGGTTTGCATCCAACCTGGAGCGCGACGTTTGATGCCAACAAGGAATTCCAGCGATGCGCCTATATTCAATCCGATGCCGCGTGCTTGCGGATGCTTCGCCAATCGATACGAAATTAGTTCCGACTGTGGGGATCCGATTGCCAAGAAAGTAAAGCGCGAGGGCATTTCGATTACGTAGTCGACGCATTCCTGCAAGGCTTTCGGATTGTTCTTCACTCCCGCAGGAGGAACAATCGCCCGGAAATCTACGTGCGGATAGGCCGCGCGCATACCTGCAACAACTTCATCGCTCGATGCGACCAGAGTAATAACATCACCCGGCTTGACGACGGTTCGAAATAGCTCTGCCGTAAGATCAGACCCTGTGACAAGCGGCAGATTAAGTGACAGCAGCCTGGCGAGTGCTCTTAATGGCCTACTGTCGCATAAGCAAAGCCACGCAGTCGATACAATGCCCGATAAGGCAGCATCACCTCTCATGCGAACGACATAATCGACATTGGGTGTCACCACATACCTGAATCCCTGATCTGAGGGATAGTCTTGTATGAGCGCCAAAACCGTTCTCTGTGGGATCGTATCGAACGGTGCACCTAGAAATCTACAACGAGTTGAGGTGATGACACTCTTGTCTGATCCACTTAGATCAATCGCAGCCATCGTGCACCCACCCATTTGAGTTTATGGTTGAACTATTAATCCAGGCGATCTGGATCGCCGTATAACGCATTGTAATTATGAGCCAATTATAGGACTCGGCAATCCACCCAAGGGCATCCATTGGGCGTAATAAGAAAGATGCAGTCAGGTGGTGCGTTCCAAAAGATGAGGTCTTTATCGTGCGAAAGTCGTAGCCAATGCGCGTTCGTAAAAACTGGACGTCAACTATGCTGAGAGAATCCACATGCCGAAATCGAGGATGAAAGAACGATGCTCACCTCTCTCAATCTTGTTCTTGGCGTTATCACTTTAGCCCTCAGTGCAATCAGCATGTTCTTTGCACTTCAATGTGTGCTGGGCGTCTTCCCGAATAGATCCAAAACAGCGACGAGTAGTGCGCGACCGCCTGCCGCCCTCTTGGTCCCCGCTCATAATGAGGAGGGAAACATTATGGCCGTACTCAACAGCCTGAAGCCACAGGTGCAACAGCATGACAGGATCATCGTCGTTGCTGACAACTGCAGTGACCGTACAGCAGAACTGGCATTAGGTGCCGGAGCTGAAGTCGTAACAAGAAGAGACGAAGAGCGAAGGGGGAAAGGCTACGCACTTCATGCGGGATTAGAATATCTCGCGATAGATCCGCCGCCTATCGTCGTAATGATCGATGCAGATTGCATCGCCGCACCGGGAGCAATCGACATTTTGATTACAGAGGTGGCAACTCACGGTCGTCCAGTGCAGGGACGCTACCTGATGGTTGCGCCACCTACACAGCCTCTACAGACTGGATTGGCACAATTCGCATTCTTCATCAAGAACCATGTCAGACCACTCGGCTTGTCTCGCTTGGGACTTGGTTGCCAACTGACAGGCTCGGGAATGGCTTTCCCATGGATATGCCTGACACGTGTAGACCTGTGTCACGGCCATCTCGTGGAAGACATGAAGCTTGGCTTGGAACTTGCAATGGAAGGCTTCTCACCTCGCTATTGCGAGGCAGCCTATATCACAAGCGAATTTCCGCAGTCTGGATTGGGCCTCAATTCACAACGACAGCGATGGGAGAAAGGAAGGGCCCAATTGGTGGGTGACCTTCTTCGCTTGTTCCTTGTTCAGCTGATCCAACGCAATAGACATGCGTTCTCTCTTGTTTTGGATGCGCTCGTCCCACCGATACTCCTGCTTGTCGTCATACTTACAGTTCACACGATAGTTGTGGGCCTCTTAATACTGATTGGGGCAACTGCCTGGCCATTCATGGTCTCGCTCGCTAACCTTATGATGGTAATTGCCGTGCTTAGCTCAGTGCTACTTGTTCAGGATTGCAAGATTTCAGCAAGGAGCGCTATCAAAAGTCTCCCCAGTTTCGTCCGTGATCGCTTGAGGATCTATTCATCGCTTGTCACTCGTGGAAACAACGGATGGGTCAGGACACACCGAAGCACAGATGACATCTAAAGGCGGCTTCCACCGCCATGTGGCGGTGCGCTGGGGCAGTAAGTGTCGGAGAAAAGAAGACAGACTGGTTCTCATAGCATGGATGAGTATCGATATGCGAACTAGACATGCCCGCTGCCAAACAAGAAAACCCTTACTGATCACAAGTCTGCGCTGAACGCAGTTTTAGCGACCTCGAAAGAATAGTACCCGCTCGCAATGACAGCGCAGCGATCGTCAGACTTGGATTTACTCCACCACTGGACGTGAAGCAGGACGCATCCACAATGTAAAGATTATCGAGATCATGGCTACGATTACCACTGTCAACCACTGATGAACACCGGTCGTTGCCCGCCCGACATGTTCCACAGGCGTGGCCGAAATTTAGATTGACGTCCGGTGTAAGAACCAGCATGCGGTGACGGCGAAAGGCAGATCGATAGAATTTTCGAAACGACTGAAGTCGCAACCGGAGCTCCTCGTGTATATGATATTCGAAACAGATCTTGTCCTCCATTTCAGGATCCACGATGATCCGGTTTTCGGGGTAAGGGTGGTCCTCCATGACCGTTGCAAAAATAGTTGCCCGGCCAAAGAGCCAGGAGGCAACTAGAGCAGGTGCAAAAAGGACGTTCATAAAGGGTCGCAGCCATGGCCAAGAGCCAGACTCTAGAGAGGTCTTAAGAAAATGACCGATGATACGTGCACTTGCGGGCAAGCCTGTTGATTGGATAACCCCGTACTTCTTACCCTTGCTCTCATAAAAATCACGAATAAGAATTGCGCGCCCTGCCTTTACTCCGTCAACCGGTCCACGGGCCCAGACAGCCAGGAAGTCGGACACATGAAACATCAGGTTACGGCCAACCATGCCTGAAGAATTTGCAACTCCTGTTGGCCAGTAACTATTGGCAGAACGTAATAGTAGATGCGGCGTCGAGAGCGCCCCACACCCGAGTGCGTAGTATCTGGCCTTAACCGTGAAAGCCTCGCCCTCCCGACGACAGACAAGCTCCTTCACTTCGTTTTTGTCGGCCTCGACACGCTCTACGGTACAACAATCAATGATCTTTGCATTACCCGTTGAAAGCGCCGGCACGATGAATACTTGATGTGCATCAAGCGCCCGCTTCTCACGAAGCTTCTGGTTTGTACCATGGTCATCGATACGATTTGCATTGTGAGCCCGATAGGGGCGCAGACCATTGCTTTCGAGCGACCGGAATAGATTTGCGTCAGATCTGGCCATCTTGGGTGGATTTCGCAACGGTGCTGCTGGCCCAACCTGAAATGGATTTGGGCTACCGTCAACGCCGAACAGAATTTCGGCCTGATGATAATATGGCTCTAGCGTGTCATAATCCATCGGCCACATCATGTGGCTCTCCACTTTTGATGGACCACAAAAATCACTATGTGACAATCGTTCAAGTGTGCCGGCATAGAGAAGAGTAGAACCACCACTACCGCAGCCGAGCGGAGGGTAGAAAGACACCGTCCGATCGTTCTGTTTTCGATAAATCGGAGATGGCCATTGACCTTTTTTCAACCTTGCATCCGGATCGGAAGCTTCCTCTGACTGCAGGTACTGATCCCCTTCGCAGCTCGCCAGCCCCTTTTCCAAGAATAACACCTTGTGACCGCTTAGTGCCAATATGTAACCGAACGCAGCACCACCCATGCCCGTACCGACAATCACGACATCCCATTCCATTAAATTTCCTCGTAGCAGTTGACTACACGAATGAAACTGTTGCCCGGACACGGGTAATGGAGCAATCAAATGAGCCAAGGAACTATGATGCTCTCAACAATAGTCTTGACGATATGAAATAGTCATACGCCAGATCGGCAAGTGTCCACAATTGACCATGTGTCTATCCGCCGGAAGGAGTAGCGCCGCATGATTGTGGCGACGCACCACACGCGTGTAGATTTACTGTGAGGGTGGAGACAGAATCATGGTTGATAATGTTCAATCGCAAATTGGGCGCGCCTACCGCCAGTCTGGGCAATCAACAGCATTTGGCGGATTGGCGCATGGCGCAATATCCTGGGTCATCGCTGGAGCAGACTTCCTGTATCTTCTGGTCGCCAGCACTGCGGTCTTCGTACTATATAACGAGTGGAATGTTTCGGTAAGTTCCGATCCGTTTCATTATGTCGGTATCGGTCTTGTCATCGCCATGTGTTTCGTGCTGGCGATGCACAGTGCCAATGCTTATCGCACCGGAGCCATCTTGCTCCACCGTCTTCAGATAAGGTTGATCTGTACCCTCATTCCAGCGACGTTGGCCTTCCTCCTCACGGTCTTCTTTTTCTTGAACCTTGGTTCCTCAATATCGCGGGGCTCAATCGTTGTCGCGACGGCTGCGTCTATCAGTGGGCTTGTAGGCCTTCGCTATTTTTGGCGCTGGGGGATTCCTCATGCTCTATCAAGAGGAACATTCGGGCGACGTCGAGTTCTACTGATCTGTAGTAGCAGCTTTCCAGTTTGGAAACTTCAGGCAAACGCAATCTCCAGCGGCACCACGGTTTCAGAGATCATACGTTTCTCAGAAGATGGAAGCCTACCCGACGATTTTTTTGCGACTCTTGCAACTGCACAACGGAACAATCTTGATGAGGTTGTCGTCGTGTGGCGAGATGCTGACATGTCCAGGCTCGAAGCCCATCTGGTCGCTTTGCGTCGGTATGCACTCCCTGTCAGTGTGGCTTTCGATGGTGTCATCGGCACGATCGCTTCTGGATCTGTACATCGTATTGGTGAATTCTCTGCGTTTCAGGCACAACGACCACCATTCACCCCACTGGAGAATGTTATAAAACGGCTGTTTGATATCTGCTTCTCTTTTGTAACACTGGTTGTTCTTAGCCCCATGATGCTGGTCGTCGCGCTTTGCATTAAACTCGATACAAGAGGGCCGGTCTTGTTCAAGCAGGTGAGAAAGGGGTATGGGGGTCGCACATTCCGTATCATCAAGTTCCGAAGCATGACTGTTCAAGAGGACGGGCCGGAAATACGCCAGGCAGTCCGTAATGATCCACGCATAACGCGCATAGGCGCTTTTATTCGCTCGACTAGCATTGATGAGCTGCCACAGTTCTGGAACGTCCTGATGGGCGAAATGTCAGTTGTCGGTCCTCGGCCACATGCACTTGCTCATGACGATTATTTTGAAGCTCAGATTGGGGACTATGTTTTTCGCCAACACGTGAAGCCGGGACTGACCGGATGGGCACAAATAAATAGATGCCGTGGTGAAACTCCCGATCTTAAGAAGATGGAAGAACGTGTTCTTCACGATCTGTGGTACATCAATAACTGGTCGATGTTCCTCGACCTCAAGATCATTTTCCGGACAGCCTTTCAGCTCCATGATACCCGTTCAGTTTACTAGTATGTGGAACGCGTAATCTCTGACATTCCGTCTGCATCGACTAGTATTTCACGTGGCAATCCATGGCTGATAAAATGGACGGGGCTGGCGCTCGGCCCATAAGCGCCACACATATGAATGGCAACAAGATCTCCAGACTCTAAAATCGGCAAGTTGACACCAAGCGCCAGTCGATCGATCGAGGTGCATAGTGGCCCAACAAGGTTTACCTTTTCTGTGTCTCCCGTGCCTCCAATCTTGTGCATCGGGTAGTTCCGATGGACGACCATCCCAAAGTGCCCGCTGGCGGGAAGGTTATGGTTCATGCCGCCGTCACAAATTGCGATTTGTTCACCTCTGGACTTCTTTTTGGATACGACCATCGTCACAAAGTAACCCGCCTCCCCAACCAGATACCTTCCAAGTTCAAGAACAAGCTGTGATTTGGTAAAGCGTGGCTTTGACTGCAGTTGGTCAAGCAATGGTATTGTTTCCGCGGCCACAGCTTCAAGATCGATTGGACGATCACTGTCATGATAGGGAATTCCAAGCCCGGACCCGAACACGAGCTTTCGCGGAGTTATGTCGTGAGCTTCACAGACATCTTGGAATATTGATATAAAGTTGGCGTAGTTCTGGCACACTGCGTCAGCTTTGAGGCATTGAGTTCCCGCATAGATGTGAAAACCTGTGATCTCTAGCCATTCAAGTGCTGCAATTGTTGTGATTGCATCTGCACAATCTTCAACATCGATGCCGAACGGAGACGGTTTACCAGCCATTTGATCACCAAAGCCTCTTGGTATTGACTGCGGTGACAATCGGATCAGAACGTGCTGTCGCTTCTCCATGGCTGCTGCAATTCGATTGGCAGCATGTGCTTCGTGAACAGACTCCAAAACCACCTCACCAATGCCGCCCGCGATTGCTTCGAGGAGATCCTCTTCCTTCTTTGCAGGTCCCGTGAAGCTTAATTGTTTGGCTGGCCATCCGGCAGCGATCGCCAATCTGAACTCTCCTATTGACGAGATATCCAGGTAGTCGACCAACTCTCGCATCCGCTCGAGCAAGGCGGGGTTTGGGTTACTTTTAACAGCAAAGCTGAGACAGAAGCGATTGGCAAAGGTTTTCATCAAGTGATCACGACGGGTCTCGATCTCACCCAGAAAATATATATATGCCGGCGTCCCGAAGCGATTGGCAGCTTCTGCCAACCAGAGATCGAGTGTGGCAGGTTGATACATTACGACACCGCTTCAGCAAATCTCATTATCCGTGAAGGAGTATCAAAGTTTTCGAGCGTTACATCTTCGGTCGAGACCGCGATGCCAAGTGATTGTTCGATAAACATGATCAGGTTTACCATTGATACTGAATCCAAGAGCCCTGAAGAGAAGAGGGCACTTTCCGCACCCACGTCTTCAGCGACCAATGTTTCTCTCAGGAAATCCAACAGTGATCGCTCCGTTAATTGCATCGTACTGCCTCCTCTAATGTTGAATTACTTTGCTCCTGGGCGCTTTCATGATCTGCAGCGGTCGCCTCGCTGGTGCAGCGCATGATCACCTCGGGTCGATCAAGTTTCCCGCTTGCCGTGCGCGGCATGGGCCGCAGCCAAAAATGGCAACGTTTTGGCACCATGTAACTTGGCATGGCGCTGCGACAGTAGACGAGTAGTTCATCTTTACTGAGTTCGGGCGTCAGCGGAGTGACCGCGACGTGGATGGCTTGCCCAAGATTGTCATCGTCGACAGCAAATGCGACAACCTCAGAGACGACATCGCTTCGATACAGCAGATCCTCCACTTCGTCCGGGCTCACGCGAAAGCCGCTTGTCTTGATCATCGTGTCACGGCGGCCGACAAACCACAGCATTCCGTCTGCATCAATCCGAACAGTATCGCCACTGTAGACCACAGGCTCATTTCCAATGAGGTGAAACAGTTCAGGACAGGGTCGAATCTTTTCAGCGGTAGTATTGGGTTGTCCCCAATAACCAAGACTGACCAATGGCCCTCGATGGACGAGTTCACCTTCCTCCCCATCCCCGGCAATTCCTTCACCCGTCTTGATCACGTAGATTTCGGCATTCGGGATGGCTTGCCCTATGGATCCCATTTTTGAAGCAAACTGTTCAGGTGGTAGATAGGTTGATCGAAATGCCTCCGTTAGTCCGTACATGAGGTAGATGTCCACCCCGGGAAATACCGAAGGCATTTTGTCCAGGACGTTGGATGGTATGCCCCCGCCAGAATTTGTCACAAGCCGCAGCGCAGGGAAACACCGGGGGCATGCATTCAATGCACGCACAACCTGCCCCCATAGTGGCGGTACGGCTGCGAAACCCGTCACCCGGTGACGTTCCATCGTTGCAATGATCTCCATCGCTAATGGAACGGCTTGGTGAACAACTGTTCCACCCAGCAGCATCATTGTTGTCAGTTGGTTGAGCCCATAATCAAAGCTGTATGGTAGTACGCTCAAGAGCCGATCTTGTGATGACAGTTTCAGATAGCGAGCCACAGATCTCGCGCCCGTCAGGATGTTGCTGTGACTTAGCATTACTCCCTTTGGCATTCCCGTGGACCCTGATGTATAGATAATCATTGCCAGATCAGTCGAAAGCCGACGAGGAGAGACGGCAACCTTCACCTTGGTGAGTTGGTCGCTTCTGGAATATTGGCCATCATCAGGAGTTACACCGTCAACTAGCACATGCCTGAGACAGCTGGGAAGATCTTGATCCGCCAGCCTGGCTGCCATTCTGGGTTCCACCATAAGGCAGGCCGCCCCGCAGTCCTGTACTACATACATCACCTGCTCAATCGTCCATTGTGCATTGACATTGACGATAACAGCTCCGAGCTTTGCAATTGCAAACATCGCTGCGACCTCAGCCGCACTTTTCCGAAACTGGATAACCACGCGCTCGCCAGGTGAAATACCTTGTTGTTCCAGACGGCCCAAGAATTCGTCCGTGAGCATCGTCAGCATTGAATAGGTGATCTCACGATCGTTTTCGATGATTGCTATTCTTGCCCCGCCTTCCGGCAAGTTATCACTCAGCAATTGATCAAATGTCATTGCCAGACTGCTCATGACCAACTCCTACTGCACGTTCATTCGCTTTGTCGCCTTCATGATCCGGCTAACGAGGTTAGGACGACGAACACTTCGAATCCGAAGGGATGCAATGACCTTCGAATGGGTCCTGTGTTGTCATCAGGACATCACCAGATCCAACGTCCTGGCGATGTCTTCCCACTCAACCCGAAATCCATTACCTGCAGGATCCGCGATGACGAAAGCATATGCCTGCCCCTGTCGATCCGTTGAAATCTTCATTGCAGAAACAACACGATCAGGAGGTTGAATCACGACCAGACTGGCATCATTCGCCATAACCGTCATTCCATGAGCCAGGTGACTTCCTTCGACACCGGCGACAACGCGTGCACCTGCACAAGCTTCTAGAATTTGGTCTAATGAAGCCTGCGCCGGATCAACAATCCGAAATCCACGATAGTGAGCCAGCTTCTCCGATATCTCTTGCTCATTATGCAACAATCTCTGATCACCACTGCTCCCCCGCAACAAGAATACGCCAGGGTGCGCCTCAACAGACGACCCCACCAGTTGGGTTCTAATCATGTCAGCGCGTTCGCGTTTGCTATCGTTGTGACCTTCGTCGTTAAAGATGATGACCTGATCAAAGTGGGTGTCACCAATTACGGTCGCGCTAAAGCCGAGACGCTCACTATACTCGCGTTGATGCTTGGTGAGCGACGCCCGGGTTCGTACTGGACGTTCACTGGCGTGCGCAAGCCAATACGCAACGCAGTCATCCAGTAACCAGTTTCCAAACCATCGGTTACCCATCCATGTCTCGAAAATTCCTGCTTCCTTCATCGCAACTTTCGGACGTCTATAGATTGGCAGGCGGCTTCGCCTTGAACGTAAGATAACGGCACCTTTCGAGGTATATAGAGTGCCATCGAGAAGATCGACATCCTTCAGTCTGTACCCCCAGGTTGCAGAATGATGACTGATGTAGCCGCCCCGAAATCCACGAACGATCTCGTCGACGCTACCGAACGCAGCAGTACGAATGCGGTCCAGTTGGCCCGGCAAAAAGAGAGCTGGTGAAATATAGCGCTTCACTGGAGGAGAAATCATCCAGCGTTCCACTGCCAAGGTCTCCAACTCGGGCATGGTTTTCCCGATGCATTTGTTGAAATGGTAGTTGATTGGCCGCCAAGACAGCACGTGTTTCCCCCCTGCCCGATCCGCCCCCGAAAACAGTCGCAAACGGATGACGGATCATTTCACATCTTCTCAACAAAAAGGGCTACGCTTTGCGGCCATTTCCCTACTCATTTGGTAGGAGTCGCAGTTTACAAAGACAAGATAGGCTGATCTGCAGTGCAATACGGGCTGAAAGAAATTCTCGTAGATGGTGGCGGGTAAACATAGGAAACCATTGACATATTGCTTATGGAGCCAGCAGGAATGCAGGCCCTGCTCAAGACTTTGGCATGCCGATACCAAACCGCCACGTGAACCGGATTATGCGTGAAATCTTCCTCAACGTCGAACCGATTTTGCCCGGATCGGGCTCATTATAGGCTCGTTGCGAGTAGTTCACATAGTTCGTCAGGAAAACCAGCCGCTGAACAAGAGAGCAGTCTTGGGAAGGTGGCTGGCTGCGATACTTGTCAAGGAAGGCTAAGGCGTGAGCGTGGACTTGGCGCGCTTGCGCCATTTCAAGGTCTGACCCCGGGGTTATCTCAACGTTATCCAGGCTGGGGCTTCCTCCTTCGAGCCATGCCGCAGTCAGAGCCGCCACATAAAAGCTGCCGAGCGGTGTAAGATGCACTTCATCACGAAACAATGTCGCTACCCGCTCAGAGGGCGAAAGTCCTTCAAAGCCAGACAGGTCCTCACGGCTCCACAGGACATCTGCCAGATATGCGAGCGCCATCGCAGCAGGCAGAACCTGTATCTGATCCAGACGACCTTGTGCAGTAAATCTGACATTGATCCGGCCAATTATACAGGCCCAGATTGGCTGAGCGGCTCGTTCATAGGAAATCCAGTCGGTGGGATTATTGACCGAGGAACGGTTTATCCATGGAACCAGAAATATGACCCTTGTTGCCGGATTTGCCTCCATTAGCATCTCATGTGCATGCATAAGAGACGATATCGTTCTTTCCCACAGTAATGCGTCAAGTACGCGATGTTGCTCAGTGATGATCGTAACGTCAAACGTCTTGGTGGCATGGTGATCGGCGGGATCATGCAATATGTTCCCCATTTGCTGTCCGATGCCACTTTTCGAACCGCTGCTCACTGTGCTCTCCAGCATATGAAGACGTTGTCGAATGGATGAGCCAGGCAGATAATGAAGTTCCCAGGCTATATCTTCGCCTCGAGCCGCAAATAGTTGCTGCAGATCCTTGGAAAAAGCGGCATCAGTCAAACTATGGCCGGAGACTAGTATGTTCATTGCCGGTGCGTTTCCATCCTCCTTTTTTGAACCGCTTATGTGGTTTGGGAATGCGACGCTTCCTGTTGTCAGAAACAGGAGCTGGAACAGTACAATAACCATGCATGGTTCGATCTTCCTGGATGCATCCTTGGATCGCAACATCATCCAAACCCCGACGATGGATATGATCGATCCTACCGCCCCAAACGATCCGTAAAACCTATCAATTGTACGTGCCAGTACGCCTAAAGAAGCAGGACAGTGCTCACTGGGTGCGACGACGCATTGCCTCTACCTCTTTGAGCCTTGTTCTCAATTCAACGGCGGATGGCGTACTCTAGCAATGAACGAGAGGGGCATGGGGGAGACACCATGATCAGGCACAGATCATGCGATTGTTAATAGTTGTATTTTTCATTTTCCTCGCTGCTGGGAACGCACCCGCACACGCACAGACTGCCTATGCTCTTCAGCCAGGAGACAGTATCCAGGTATGGATGGCGCAATCACAGGATCTACGACGCGAGATCACTATCGGCCCTGATGGCAACGTTTCTTTGCCTCTAGCAGGGCATATTCATGCTGAAGGGTTGACCCTTCAGCAATTGGAAGAGGCGGTAAGGACACGTCTGAAGCCGCTATTCAAACAAGTTGATCTGACACTTATGTTGCGGCCGGCACATGAACCGGTCATCTATGTTGTAGGTGAGGTTACGACACCTGGATCCTTTCCATACAGATCCGGAATGACGGTCTTGCATGCCGTTAGTGTTGCTGGTGGAATCTATCGCGCGGCGATCCTCCCAGCAGATCAGGATCGGTCCGTCCTCGTAGCCCGTCAAATCGAAGACGCAGAGCAATCTATGCGGGAACTTTCAGCCCGGATCCTTCGTTTGGAGGCAGAGATCGCGGGACGCAAATCCATTATCGCTGCCGATGGCGGAGCCGTTGATCCTCTGTTGGCGCAAGAGCAAGCCCTTATGGAGGCCAGGCAACTCAGCGTGTCTACGATGGAAGAAGCTGAGACGCAATCCGAGCGATTGAACGAACGCAATGCACAGGCTCTTCAGGAACAGATGGCTACACTTACCCATCGCGTCGCGCTGAGCAAGGAGCGCCTCGAAAGTATATCAGCACTGATTGCTCGTGGTGGAGCAGAGAGCTCACTGAGCAACCGACAGCAGGCAGAAATTGCCGAGCTCGAGGGTCAGATAAGTCGGCTGGCGGCCGATATCGTTGTCAGTGAAAGGGCCGCAGCCGCAGAAAGTGCTCGCTACAAGGCGGCACGGCAAGATCGCAAAACTCAGCTTTTGACTGAGCTGCAGGCCACGCGGCGCGCCCGTGAGGAAACAGCTCAACGCTTGTCCGATAACCAGCGCATCATGTCGATTTACGGTGCAAGCACGGCGGCGGCACAGGACCGCGCGCAACGTAGCCTCGACTATACGATATTACGGATCCAGGATGGAAATCCGGTGGAACTTGAAGTGACCGAGACCTCATCACTTCAACCAGGGGACCTTTTACGTGTCCGATACCACGGTGGCCCACTAGTCGAACAGTCGAGTGAACATCGTGGCGTAAACCCCATCGCAATGTCGTCAGCCCAAAGCCCTCCTCTCATCCGGGAGGCAGCGCAATGATTGAACTCGTATGGCGGAATGCTCTCTATTATCTCATTCTATTTTTTCGTCGGCCATTCATCACGATATTGCCGGCATTATTCATATTCGTTATCGGCTCAGGTTTCGTGATGACTGCTCAACGTCCCTTCTACAGTGAGGGTTTGTTGATCATGGACTTTCAACAGATACCCACATCGCTCGTATCGCCCACGGTCGCTAACGATCGTCTCCGATTTATCGAACAGCGTGTGCTGTCCAGAGATAATCTGGTGGCGCTTACCGAACGATTTGAACTCTACAACGATCTGGCGCCATCTCTCACGGACGTCAAGATTGCACAATTGATGCGCAACGACATCTGGATGCAGACAACCTTCTCTGAGTCCGGTGACGAGTTGACCAGTGCCGCTATTCGGCTGGGGTTCAAGCATACTATTCCGTCAAAAGCGTTTGATGTCACCACGGAGCTTTTACGCATGGTTGTGGATACCAGTCATAGCATCAGAGCCACCAAGGCGACGGAAACCGCGCAGTTTCTCGAACGGGAGGTAGAAAAGCTTACCGACCATCTGAAGGCTCGGGAAAGTACGTGGGCAAATTTCATTGAAGGTAACAATCAAGCCCAGCCGGACAGGCTGCCGACAATGCTGATTGAATTACAGGCGAAACAGAATGAGCTCTCCGTTGCTGAACAAGTCGTTGCAGCAACTCGCGAAGAGATGAGGATCCTGGAAGTTCAGGTGGATAACGGCGTGGACGCAATTGGCCCTGCGGCACAACTGGACACACAGATCCAAGCTATTAATGCAGAGATCGCCGAAGCAAAGCTTCTGTATTCCGATGAGCATCCTCAGATGAAGCTGTTGAGGGATAGGGCCGCGGATCTTCGCGCGGCCTACGAAGAAGCGACCAATGGGTCCGCAGATGAGGCATCACTTGCAACCTTACTGCTCCCTCCTGATGTGGCACTCCTGGTCGATCGGTTGAACCAGGCACGGCCCCGCTATGAAGCGGCACTTACGCATGCTTCAAATCTGAAGGACGCGATTGAGACATTGAAGAATACCATCGAAAAGACGACAAGATTCGCAGACGAACTATCGGTAATAGAAACAGAGCGTCAGGAACTGAGGCGGGAACTTGACGAGATGAAGGGTCGTCTTTCAACAGCTTCCATGGCGGAACGGATGGAACTGGACAAAGCTTCGTTTCGGGTTGACCTCGTTGAGGCGCCTGTGTTCCCCACCTCTCCGACGGGCCCACGGCGCCTTCTTCTCCTTGCAGGGGCAATGATCGTCTCTATTGGAGCGGGACTTTCGGTGCTGGTTTTGTCCGATCTCGCTGACCGCCGAGTTCGAGGTGCCTTCGACGTTGCACATGCCCTTGAAGGTAAAACACTTGTAATGATCCCGGCGTGGTCGCCGGGTAAATTGGTAAAGAATAGTACATAACCTAACGCTCACGATGATCCAGCGTCGTTCATAATGACCCGGAAAAGCATCCCAGGAACGGGGGAACAGATGGAAATGCTCAGCAATATCCTTCCCCACAACAGGTTGTCTGAACGTGTTCCGACAAACCGCGCCGTGACTGCTTTGGCACCTCAGGCGAGCTCAAATGACATTTCGCCGACTGAATGCTTTCCGCTTTCGGAGACAGGCGAACATCAACTGGATGCAACATATCTCACAAAGCACCGTGTTGTCGCATTCAACCCCCGCCATCGCATCAGCCGGGCCTATGACATGCTTCGAAACGAACTTGTTGGGCAGCAGCCTTCAGGCTCCCGGTACATGATCGCTGTAACCGCCCCCGGTCCTGGATGTGGTACCTCAACTACGGCCTTCAATCTGGCGTTCAGTTTTGCGCGGTTGGTCATCGGCCCAATTGCACTTATAGAGGCCAATCCCTCGTCGAACGCGTCGCAAGACCTCTTCGGGATGGATTTACCTCCAGAGCATGCTGGTAAAGGTCATCATCTCGCCATTGAAGCTGCGGGGGTCCGATTGCATCTGTTAAAACCGCACGCGAATGCTTACGACTATAGCACTGGATCTTCTCTCCTTTCGGAAGCAATCGAAGATCTGACCCAGACCCTGACGCCTAAAGTCGTCATCCTCGATCTTCCACCGATCCTTCACGCGGACCTGACAGCTCAGATGCTGGCAAACGTGCAATCGACCGTTCTCGTAATCGCGGCCAACAAGTCAACTCGCGGCGATTTCGAAGTTTGCAGAACTTACTTTCAGTCTGGACAGCAGCTCCAGGTCGTCCTCAACGAAGCACGCGGGCACGGCTTATGAGAACGAACGATTTACTTCCGGACATCGCCCCTTCCCTTCTTGTTATAATTGTCAATTACCGCACTGGTAGCCTGACACTGGATTGCCTCCATTCCCTCTTTTCGGGCAACAATCTACCATACGGCGGCCGGGTGATCGTCGCCGACGCAGATTCGAACGATGGATCTGACGAAATGATCCGCGCTGCGATCGCAAGTGAAGGTTGGTTCAACCGGGCATACCTGCTGCCGCTTCAAGTCAATAAAGGATTTTCCTTTGCGAACAATCGCGCACTCGAGTGGGGCATCAAGCATCTTGGTCGTCCACGATACGTTCTTTATCTCAACCCAGATACGATTGTGCGTCCGGGGGCTCTGCAGCCACTCCTAGATTTCCTCAATCAACACTCTCGAGCCGGAATCGTGGGAGCCCAGCTGGAAGACCCAGATGGTACTCCACAAGCCTGCGCATTCCGTTTTCCGTCGATGCTTGGAGAGCTTGAGAGTGAGGCACGAATTGGACCGATCAGTCGTGCGCTGTCTAGATCGGTTACAGCCTTGCCTTTTTCTATCGAACCGATTCCGGTTGAGTGGGTGTCCGGCGCAGCCTTGCTTTCGAGGATGGAGCTTCTAGAGGAAATTGGCCTCTTCGACGAAGATTACTTCCTCTATTTTGAGGAAGTGGATTTTTGCCGGCGCGCCGCACGCGCCCACTGGCAGTGCTGGCATGTGCCGCAAAGTCATATTGTTCATCTGGTCGGTTGCTCGACAGGTGTGACTAAAAAGGCCTCGCGACGCCGGCGCCCAAGTTACTGGTTCAATTCACGATACAAATATTACCTGAAATATCATGGTCGGATCTATGTGGCGCTTTGTGACTTGGCATGGTTTGCAGGGCATCTCCTTTGTCGCTTGCGCCGCACGACTGAACGAAAGCCACAGAATTTTCCCGCACACCTCTTGGGAGATTTCTTCGCACACAGTATGAAGACATGGTTTGGACGAGTTCAGAACTGACGTCTACCGGCGCGCCACGGCTCTTGATAGCCCAGCGCCTGCCAAATAACCCAGATTGATGCAGATAATGTCGATAATCAATGTCACGATCGTGCTGGTGGTGAGCCCGGTAAAAACCATAGGCAGTATGAAGTGGAACGCGCAGTAGCCAGCAATGATCGGTACTAACGACAAGGGTCTGAACAACAGCCCTGCGCCAAAGCCTACCAAACCTGCGACGATCATTCTCTTCTTTCCAAAACAGGGCCACCTTCCGGCGCAGGCATTAATTGGAGCGACAAACAAGGCTGGCATAAAAGGTAGCCAGAATTTGGGTTTCAGAACTACAATGATGTTGGCACGCATTGCAAGATACGAAGAACCGACCACCAAAGGTTAGTCCTTGGTCTAAACCGTCATATGCAAGAATTTGCTGGCGGTGTGCCATCAATAAAACAACGCGCAAGGCTTTTACCCGGCCGGGCTATACATCTTTATGCAGGATCGGCGGTATCACAAAAATCAGATTCCGCGTCCTATAATTCTTAGAGCCTGTGGCGTAACAGACGCCGACCGCGATGCATCCGGGTTCAGTCGAGTGCTTGGTATCCGGAGGGCGCCAGCCAGCAACCCTGCAAAGCTCCAACAAATGTACGTAATGAATGTAACGCTACTGGTGGTAATAATGGTAAAGCAAATTGCGATAAGGACACCAAGAAGACCTTGATAGTATACATCGTCCTGACCACCCTTGACAATTCTGTACATCAGTTGACAGCCAATCGTTAGAAAGGCAGATACGAAAAATGTAAATCCAACCAAGCCGAACTCAAGGGCAACTTGGAGGTAACTATTCACGACATCGATTATACCTTGCCCTTGAATGAGTATCTGCATCTCCGGTGCTGAAAGGAAATCTTTAGTCCCGAACAAGAGGTTTTGTTGAATGACAAGCAGAGACTGCTGAAACAGCAGTTCACGATAGGTCTCGGTACCATCGCCAACGGAACCAACGAATGGCAGCAGACCAATCACTCGATCGAGGAGGCTGTTTGGTACCAGGAAGATACCTATTACCATGAGCGGCATCAGCTTTGAGGCAAAGCTCCAGCGTACGTGTCGATCAGCAGCAGCTATTGTCACGATGAATATTACAAACCCCAGCCAAGGGCCCCGCGAGATGCTTGCCGCTAAACCTCCAAGGAGAAAACACAGCGCGAAACCACGCCACCACACGCGCATTCGTGAAGAACGGATGGATAGAAGAGCCCCAGCGCCTACCATGCATATAAAACCGAATGCAATGGCCTCGATGGCAGTCGCTGCAGCCCTCAGAAGTCCATCACGGAACAGATATGGCGTGATCAAGACGACATCCCAATCCAAGACGACCGAATAATATATTCGCCACGACCGCAATATCTCAAATATCCCGATCGCCGCCAGTGGCATTACAGCAACTGCGAATGCCAGTAATGTTTGATTCACATGGTCGCTTGTACGGATCGATCGGCTGATCGCAAAATAGGGAAGAAATATATCCAATGTGTACCCCGGGAGCAGCCTCAATGTTGCGTTTATATCGTCTTGCCTAATGGCAAGTATGTTCCAAAGAAGCCACATGCAAAGGACGGGTAGATCCGAACCGCGCAGAACACGACTTGATGGCTCTTGCAATTGCTTGAGCGCAATCGGCAGTAATAGGAAAAGGCCGAGAAGTCTGGGAAGATTGAGATCCGTAATTCGATTGAAAAGCCCAGGAATGCCAAATCCGATTGATACACACGGTGCAGCAAAGAGAAGGACAATGTACAACATGGCAGGTCTTTGCGCATGTCGATGAATGACGAAACTCAACAGACCGGTAAAGGCTGCGAATAGCATGAAATCCCTGGAGAGGAACACCGCGATGGTGGTTACGAGCCAGCTATATTTCCAGAGCGCAAATTCACGTCGTCCAATCAGCGGTATTGCTATCCGACCCGCGACAAATAAAACGGGGATCGAAATGGCAAGCACATAAGCCAGCGCCTTCATATGCTCCGGCATATCGCTCCTCCAAGGGACCGCCTTCTTCTTCCACTTTGTATAGACTAGCCGAACCGTCCATTCATCTCAGCCTCTCCAAAAGTGGTAGCTTCTCTAGCGTCCATTTTAACGCCTTGTAAATGCCGGTGCCATGCTGCTTGATGCTGGTTTCAGGAGACAAGGATGCTGACCCGTCGCACCGCTTTGACCATGCTGCCGGCAGGGCTTTTTGCGCCGTATCTGTCGCGTGCACACACGCGGGTGCGCCCCGGTAACTTTGGAACTGGCCTCAATTTGAGTGGCACAAACTATTGGGCAAGCGAACAGCCCTTCGCCAATCTGGCCCATAATGCTGCGCCATGGCGCTTGCAGGTTGGCAATGCCCCCTTCACCTGGGACAATCCACTCCCGCCCCTGACATCATTGGGATATCCGACCCACATTCCAACCGGCAGTTTCCTGGAAAGCTTCCTGGTTTACACGCCGCATCGCCATCATTTGCCGCTCAACCTGTTCTTCTACTTTGAGGGCCAAGGTAGGTTTACATTCACAGGCGGCGCCGAAATCGTGTCCAGGCACGACGGTTTTGACCGCATCCGGAATCTTCGGCGGCCTGATGCTATCACTTTATGTCTCCACCAAACTCATCCCGATGATCCCTTGCGTAACATCAGGCTCTTCGATGAAGAGCAGAAGTCCGACGGTGACTT
The DNA here is from genome assembly GCA_023390055.1 of Pseudomonadota bacterium. GTDB lineage: Bacteria > Pseudomonadota > Alphaproteobacteria > Rhizobiales > Rhizobiaceae > Neorhizobium. Next base: position 49,083 of record JAEWDP010000070.1, read on the forward strand.
CAGAACGCGATTTCTTGATCGCCTCAAAGGAATGTCGGTACTTCGCTTCATGGATTGGATGTCCACCAACAATTCGCGGGTTCGCACATGGAAAGAGCGACCAGTCCAATCCAGTTTTGGTCGTTCTGAAGACGGCGTCGCACTTGAAACACTGGTCGATCTCAGCAACCGGACTGGTATTGCGCCGTGGTTCAATTTGCCCCACGGCGCAAGCAACAAGTTTGTCGAGAATTTCGCGGAGACTGTACGAACGCGTCTTGATCCGAGCCTACCAGTCTTTGTCGAATATTCGAATGAAGTGTGGAACTCAATATTTCAACAATCGTCGTATGCACAGGAACAGGGTCTTGCTTCGAACCTGTCAAACAATCCTTTTGAAGCACAGCTTAGATTTTATGCCAAAAGAACGACTGAAGTGCTGAAAATATGGGAACGCGTGTTCGGCGATGACGCGAAACGTATTAAAGGCGTTTACGCGGCACAGTCGGCAAACCCCTGGACAAGCGAGACAATTTTGAATTTCCCGGACGTCTTGCGACATGCTGACGTTCTGGCGATCGCGCCCTATTTTGGGGGCTTACTGGGTTCGCCCGAGATGGCGTCTCGCGTCCAGTCATGGAGTTTGGACAAACTGTTCACCGTACTTCGGAATGAACTGGAAACCTCAAATCAACAACAGATACTGGCACAGGCTCAGATAGCGAGACAATACGGTCTTGAACTGGTTGCTTACGAAGGTGGACAGCATCTTGTCGGCATCGGAGGCGCTGAGAACAACGACCGACTGACCGACCTGTTCATTGCAGCAAACCGGGATGTGCGCATGAAGGAACTATATCGACGCCACCTTGCCATCTGGGAAAACGCTGGAGGAGGAACCTACGCATTCTTTTCATCCATGAGTGAACCCAGTAAATGGGGAAGCTGGGGCCTCCTTGAACATGAAGATGATGAGCAGCCTAAATGGGATGCCATACAGATGTTTCTTGGACACTAAATACGAACTGCCCACCGAATGCAGTAAATTTTCGCCAACAGAACGTGATTAGTCTTCAGCACAAATCTGGGTAATCTCCAAGCCGGGGATCTGAAAAAAGGTCCTGCCTGCAAGCTGCATCGGCCAACTCCTAGTGTCCCGTCATAATCACTGTGACGCGACACTAGAAGATCAACAGCCTTGAAAGACTGCTTTCGATGTATCCTCTACGCCTAACGAATACAGCGAGGGATGATTGAGTACGTGCTGACAGCAGATAGACTTCATCGGGTGCTGTTGTTCATCGTCGGCCAATTCCCGGAATGATCGGGACGAGCCGGGTTTCAACAACAGGCATTGGGGGGTATATTCTTCGTCTGGGCTAAAAAGCAGTAGATGCTGGAAGTTCTTTCAGCGACGATAAGAACATCTGGTGAATGCGAGACGCGATATTCCTTCCCTGAGACATGTCACTTCGGCGGCTTGTTCGCAAGCTGCTCTTGATGCGAACCTAGGGAAAGCAGTTGAGCATCTATGGTTAAAGAGGGAAAGTCCGTCATCCTGATTGGCTGCGGTTTTGTCGCCGATCTCTACATGCGCTCATTTGCAACCTTTCCAGAGATTTCAGTGCTAGGTGCATTTGACCGCTGTTCGGAGCGGATGGCCAAATTCTGCGGGCACTGGAGCCTGGCTTCCTTCGAAACAATCGAAGCTGCATTCAGTACGGCCCGCAAGAAGACGCTCTTCCTGAATCTTACGAACCCTGCGCAACATTATGCAGTGAACCATGCAATCCTTGACGCTGGTTTTTCTTGCTGGTCCGAGAAACCGCTGGCAATGACCATGCCGGAAGCATACGCACTTCATTCGCTGGCCGAGAAAAGGAAGGTCCTTCTCGCATCAGCACCATGCTCGGCGCTGAGTGAAACAGCACAGACATTGGGTCACGTATTACGCCATAATTTGGCAGGCATTCCCCGATTGATCTATGCTGAGCTGGATGACGGATTTGTCCCTCATGCTCCAGTGGAAAAATGGTATAGCGAAAGTGGAGCTCCCTGGCCGTATGACGATGAATTCAAGACCGGCTGTACTCTTGAGCACGCCGGTTATTACTTAAGTTGGCTGATTACCTTTTTTGGTGCTGTCGATACGGTCTCTGCCGCATCGGCTATAACGCTGCCAGATAAACGCGGTGTTAGCTCTGACGTTCCTGATTTTTCGACAGCTATCTTGTTCTTCAAGAACGGTCTCATCGCACGATTAACCTGTTCAATCGTCGCAAGCCACAATCACAAGATCAGGATCTTCACTGATGAGGGTGTCTTGGAAATCGACCGAGCATGGGACAATTCCGCTCCACTATCGTTTCGTCGCCGGTTTGTTCTGCGGCGCCGACTGATTGAGAGCCCGTTCCGCAAGAGACTTCGTCTGAGCGGCCCAACGCATCCAAAAGTGCAACGCAAGGGCGCCGCAACCATGAACTTTGCGCTTGGTCCTACAGAGCTGCTTGAAGCCCTTCATGAAAATCGCCCTAGCCGTTTCAACGCAGACTTTGCACTGCATTTGAATGAGGTAACCCTTGCTATTCAAATGTCGGGTCGCGGTTCCGGCGCACAAAAAATGGAAACGAGTTGCTTGCCAATGGAGCCAATGCCATGGGCACACTGAGGATCTGCGTTACTGGAGCTGCCGGATTATTGGGTCGCGCAACGGTAAAAGAAGCTCGCCGGCAAGGCCATTCTGTAGTTGCGATGTTGCGCCATGGAGCACAAGCGCCCGCGGAATGGGCAGGTGACACGTCCATCACAATAGTAGAGACCAGCCTTTCAGTACGATCGCCAGAATTGCAGTCTTGTATTTGTGAGGCCGACGCACTGATACATCTTGCTGCCCGCATGACCGGTAATGATGCACAAATGCAGGCAGCGACGATCGATCCGACGCGCTTCATTCTGAATTTCGAACCTGTAAACCTGTTACTTGCAAGTTCGCTCTGTGTCTATGACGCAGGAACGCTTCCTGCCTACAGCACACTCGACGAGAGCTGTACAACGGAACGGCAACCTGCACGTCGTGACGCCTATTGCCGTGCTAAGCTTGACCAGGAAACATTGATCCGGATGAACCGAAACAACGCATGGATTTTACGCGTTGGTGCCCTCTACGACGACAAATCCTTCTGGAATGCTCATCTCGGTCAACGGATTGGCCATCTTTTGGTAGGCCCATTGGCCGGCGATGTACCACTATGCCATCTGACAACAGCTGCAGGCGCACTAGTTCAAGCAGCGACACGCTGCCCAAAAGGTATTGAGGTCATCAATGTTGTCGACAGTACCCTACCCAGTCGCGCAACACTTGTCATGGCTCTCAAATCGCGCGGCGATATCCACTATCATGTCCCAATCAGTTGGCGCTTGCCTCACACTCTTGCAGGTCTGATCGGTGATCGAGGTCCCGGATTATTGCGACGGCCAGTGATAGCATCTCGATTGAAGCCACTCAAATATTCAAACAAAGCGATGCTGTCGCGTCTTGGTCCACTTCCTGAATTTGGTTGGCAGCCCGGGAGATCAAAATGAAGGCATTCTCCAGCGGGACAATTGCCTATCTCACCGGCGAATATCCTCGTGCCACAGATACCTTTATTCAGCGCGAAGTTGCCGCATTGCGTCAACACGGGCTGGACATTCGAACCTGTTCAATTCGTCGTACCGGACCTGAACATCTGATAGGCCCCGAACAGCAGGCCGAAGCAAAGAGGACGTATTATGTATTGGAGGAAGCCGCCAAACCATTGATGGTACTGAAGGCGCATCGCACGGCTCTGCTACACCCACGTCGCTATTTTTGTGGCCTGAAGCTCGCGTGGAGGACAGCGCCGAAAGGGCTGCGAGGACGCGTTTTCAATCTCATCTACTTCATGGAAGCTGTCGTTCTCGCCAACTGGATGCTGCGATGCGGAATTACACATCTGCATAATCATATCGCCAAGGCCAGTTGCACAGTTGCCATGCTGGCTAGCACCATTTCGGGTCGACCATACTCTTTCACACTGCACGGGCCGGACATTTTCTTCGAACCCTATCACTGGCGTCTGGATGAGAAAATTGCTCGCGCCAGCTTTGTCGCATGCATTTCAGACTTTTGTCGCTCGCAGGCGATGCTGTTTTCTGCGCCCGAGAACTGGAGCAAACTGCATGTCATCCATTGTGGAGTTGATCCTGCCCGCTACGGGGATCCTATCCCGCATACCGGACAAATCCTCCTTTTTGTTGGTCGACTGGCAGCAGTAAAAGGAATCTTCGTCCTGTTCGAAGCGCTGAAAAAGCTGGACGATCTCCACAATATTCAATTACGCGTCGTCGGTGACGGACCCGAACGGGGGGCTCTGGAAGCAGTCGCTCAGCGTGACCGCCTACCTGTCGTGTTTACGGGGTATCGTTCGCAAGCCGAAGTAGCCGGCGAGCTTGAAAGGGCTGATGCATTTGTGCTGCCTTCATTTGCAGAAGGTCTTCCCGTCGTATTGATGGAGGCTTTGGCAGCCGGGTTACCGGCCATCGCGTCACAAATTGCCGGCATTCCCGAATTGATCCAACCAGGCCTGACAGGCGTCCTCGTGCCGCCAGGTAATGCTAACGAACTGGCTCTGGCCATTCGCCACGTCTTGTCTTGCACTGACACTGCCCGGAGCCTTGGAGAACGAGGAAGGCAAGTCGTCGCAGAGCATTTCGACAGCTCCATTGAAGCAGCGCGATTAGCCTCCCTCCTGGCTCCATCTGTTGGCATAGGATGTCCGGGCAAGAATCCAATAGCGGCTGGTATACCATTATGGACAACTTGAAACTTGCCGCGGTCGTGATTGGCCGCAACGAAGGAGAACGGTTGAAGGCATGTCTCAACTCCCTGAAGGCATATTGCGATTCAATCGTCTATGTGGACAGTGGTTCCAGTGATGATAGCATTGCATTCGCCAAGGCTCTTGGTGTCACAACCGTAGAGCTGGATTCAAATCAATTTTTTTCAGCTGCTCGAGCGCGCAATGCAGGTTTCAACGCGCTTATGTCAAGCGGGTCACCTGATATTGTGCAGTTCGTAGACGGTGATTGCCTGGTCACTGCTAATTGGCTGAAGGCAGGCCATGCGGCGCTTGCAACCAACCCTGCACTTGGTCTTGTGACGGGTTGGCGCTCAGAGCTTCATCCAGACATGAGTATATACAATGCAATGTGCGATGTGGAATGGCATCGTCCAGCCGGTAAGATAACAACTTGCGGTGGGGACATGATGGTCCGCACTCATGCATTCCAGCAGGTGGGAGGTTTCAACCCTGCCGTAATCGCCGCCGAAGATGACGAATTCTGTCTACGGTTAGGTAAAGCGGGTTGGGAACTGCAACGACTTCCGATGCTTATGACGCGCCACGACGCCAACATGACAAGCTTTCGTCAATGGTGGAAGCGATCTATCCGCAATGGCCACGGTTTCGCACAAGTCGGAACAATGCATCCACCTCATCTACGTATCGAGCAATTCCGCGTTTGGTTCTATGGACTGGTGTTGCCGGTGCTGTCCGCACTTGGCTTGGCGACAGTCGGCTTGCCAGCACTTATGCTGCTGCTGCTCTACCCGATTTCATTTCTCCGCACGGCGGCAAAATTGATTGGTTCGGGCCTCATCAGAAGTCAGGCTCTGGGGCATGCTGCACTTTTGACCATATCAAAATTCCCTAATCTCATTGGTATGCTGACCTATCATTATCGTCGATGGGCAGGGCGTAATATACAGATCATTGAATACAAGTAGGTATCGCATGCACGATTCAGCAGAACTTCGAATTGGCGTTATTGGCGCCGGCTACATCGCAGCTTGGCATGCAGATGCCATCAAGGCCACACGCGGTGTGCAACTCGCTGCAGTCTGCGATGCTTCCAGCCATGCTCGCGACAATTTTGCCCGAACTCACAATGTGAGATCCTTTTCTCATCTCGACGAATTGCTCGAGTCCGGCTTTTGCCATGCGGTTCACATCCTGACTCCACCGCATGTACATTGCGATCTGGCTGTCAAATGCCTTCAAGCTGGGCTTCATGTATTCGTTGAAAAACCGGTTGCTTTGTCATCAATGGAGCTGGAAACAGTTTTTGACATTGCCGCAGCGAGAAGCAGGCATGTTGGAGTCGGGCATAATTTCCTATTTCTTCCATCCTATAGCAGATTGAAGAGGATGAAGGAGCAAGGTGAACTCGGTCTTGTGTCAAGCGCGCAGATAAACTGGTCGCTTCCATTGGCTCCTCTACGCTGCGGACCCTATAACACTTGGTTCTTGCGCGAGACCAGGAACCTTCTACTGGAGCTGGGTCCTCACCCATTCTCTTTTGCTGCTGACCTCATTGGCCCTTTGGAAATCGAGCATGTCAGCCTTGGACAATGGATTACTTTGCCGGGTGGTGAACAACGACCTCAAAGCTGGCGTATTGTCGCCAGATCGGGAAATGTTGACGTTTCAATCAACATCGCGATGGTTGAAACGATTGACGATCGGTCTGTTACGCTGCGGGGTTCTTCTGCAATCGCCACACTTGACTACGCCGCCGATACGCTCGTCGTCTCAGGTGACAATACCGCAGATCTTGTCGCAAATGCATTCCTGAAAGGAATATCGAAGGCGGCATCCCATGCAAGAGAATCTGGCAGGAACGCTTTTCGTCAAGCAAGTTCACTCAATCAGCTCAATCCGTATGGATTGAGTTTTCGCTCCGCCATAAGCACATTCTATTCAGGTATTCGTAATGGCGTTATCGACAGACGATTGAGCTTGGAGCTTTCGCGTCATGTGATGGGGTCAATGGAAGCGAGCATTGCGAAGATTCCAACGATATCCTCTGCATATCCCATCCCAAATGGAAAGTCACACCCTAACGTCTTGGTGATTGGTGGGACAGGTTTTATCGGTCGTCACCTGACGCGGCGGCTAGTTGAAATCGGCTTCGACGTAAGGGTCTTATCACGCAGCACAGTCGGCCCTTTCTCGGACTTAGGCAATCATGTCGAGATGATGGGAGCTTCCCTTCGCGATGAAGCGCAGCTTGGACGCGCAATGAACGGGATAGATTTTGTATTCAATCTGGCGAAATCGACAGACAGAACTTGGGATTCCGCTTTGGAGAATGATATTTCCACAGCAACGGCAATCGCGCACACTGCCTTAAAGGCTAAGGTTCAACGGCTGATCTATACCGGTACTATTGCATCATATGACATGTCAAAATCTGACAAGCAGATTACCGAGGCCCTGCCTTTCGGAGAAATGTCCTCGCGAAATCTTTATGCGCGGTCAAAAGCGGAGTGTGAGCGACAATTAATGGAGATGCATCACAGGAGCGATCTCCCGCTTGTGATCGCGCGGCCTGGTATCGTAGTTGGCGCCGGCGGTCCTTTGCAACATTGGGGCCTTGGACGGTGGCATGGTCCGGGCGCCGTGCGACTTTGGGGGAACGGACACAACATTCTTCCCTTCGTTCTGGTTGATGACGTTTGCAATGCGCTGATTGCAATGATGCACTGCTCGGAAGCCGTGGGAGAGGCCTTCAATTTGATTGGAGAACCCATGTTGACAGGCCGCGATTACTTTGATGAAATCCACAAACGGACGGGTGCCAAGTTAAAAATCAGCAGCTCGAATTTTGTGGCACTGTGGCTGGCTGACCGCGCCAAATTTCTTCTTAAGCATTATGGATTACGCCAAAGGGAAGCCCTGTGCTTTTCTCTTGCCGATTGGAAATCTCGGGGGCATTTATCAACGTTTGACAATAACAAAGCAAAACGTCTATTGGGTTGGCAACCCGAAGATTGTCGTGAAACGTTTCTTCGACGCGCAATAGATGATGTCCACCTGTTCTGGTAGGAGCTTTGTCGCAAGCCCGCTATATGCGTCAAGCTCCCCACATATGTCCAATGACAGACAGTCTGTGCAGGCCGATCATCTTCTCGACCAACGTACCGTCATCTGACAGCCAGTCCTCTGCCTTGTCGCCAAAATTGATGCAATATGCATGTCCGGCATCATGCGCTCGGACGGTCGCAACAGGCGTCGCAAACGCAATTACCACTGACGTCACTCGTCAATAAGGAGTAGAAATCTTACCCCATTTGGCGTCTTGTATTCCGTTGCTTGAAGGCGCAGTGTTGGGATGCGCTTAGACGCTGGGGGGGAGAGATCCCGGGAGACGCCGTAGATGAGACGTCCCCGGGCTCTTACCATGGCGCAACGTAGTGCTGCCGGAATTTCTATGTCTATGATCGGCGATTTGAAAGTCAGCGCTTCCGGCTTCGTGCCAATTTGGTAATTATCCATAACAGATCGGGAGCCCAACACAGGGCACCATCCTTTTCACCCAAGGAAAAGGTCCTTGTCTTTGCGAGACAAAAGCACCGCCGTAGACTCCGCTGTGATCTCGACCCATTGGGGTTCGTTAGAATTGCAACTTTTTGCAAGCATTCAGGATCATCGAATTTCTAAATGCCATATTTGATATCACGGCGCATAGCTTCAGCCGTAGTATTGGCAAATTGGTCCATATCCTCATACCTACCGCGATTACTCAGTAACTTGTCTCTTCATATTTGTTCCGAGTACTCGAAGGCACCATCAACAATCACCCTGACCTCGCCCTGTAGAGATGAATAGTGCCGTTGTCTGCGTTAGCGGCATCCAACAATCTTGTCTCCTGTTCAGCGAGAACTCGTGCGGAAACTGACTGATCTGATCAATCTTCAGTCAATTAAGCCCAATCCAGAGTAGAAATAACTGGCTTACCCTACCCTTGCAGCAAATCTGGAGTGTCAGGGTGGAAGATGTTTCTACAATAAATTCCATAAGTTGGGGCCGGATAAGCATTGAAGATAAGTCAAAGACGTGCATCAGTTGGATTCGGATGAATCAGAGGGCGAATGCAATGAACATGACGGGTATGAGAAGCCCGGTGACCAGCAGCGATGCAGTGCACTGTGGCATTGCATTATCTTCAAACAATCTTTCTAGGAGCCCGAAACAGACAATGGTTTCGAAATTTCTGGCAGTCGTCGTAACGTTGATTGCGGCACTCCTTATTACTCCCGCTGTCGGCCAGGAGCACAATCACGGTCAGGCAGCACAATCGACTGAGGCTTCATCACCAGCCTCCACCACCGGAGAAGCCAGTGGAAATGCTGCCACGCCCGCTGTCAGTTCTCATAATGCCACGATTTTCACGCTGAAGACCGGCATCGCGACCGGCCGCATGGTTTATATTGGCGTTGGCGGCGATATTGATGGCCAAGTCAATCCAACATTGATGGTGCATGAAGGCGAACTTGTACAGATAAACCTGATAAACGGCGAAGGCGCGGAGCATGACATTGTCATCGACCAGTATGCAGCACGGTCTTCGATCATCATAGGCAAGAACGCGTCATCAACCATCTCCTTTACTGCAACCAAGGTGGGAGAATTCACTTATTTTTGCTCGATTGCAGGCCATCGGGCAGCCGGGATGGAAGGGCTTATTCACGTAATGCCTGGACCGCGCAGTTCGATGGATACGGATGCAGCCGACATCGTGCATGACCCAGCCGACTTGCCCGGCCCCATTGGCCAACGCCAGCCACAAGTCGTGCGCGTTGACCTGGAAACCGTCGAGTTGACAGGCCGGCTCGATGACGGAACAACCTACGTGTACTGGACGTTCAACCGCAAGGTGCCTGGTCCGTTCATTCGCGTACGCGTTGGCGACACCGTTGAGGTGCACCTCAAGAATGCTGCCGACAGCATTATGATGCACTCCGTGGATTTTCATGCGGCAACCGGACCTGGAGGAGGTGCAGACTTTACCCAGATAGCGCCGGGTGAGGAAGCGGTGGTAACGTTCAAGGCTCTGAAGCCGGGCATCTTCGTCTATCATTGCGCAACTCCAAGTGTTGCACACCACATCACCAGTGGAATGTACGGCATGATTCTTGTCGAACCGGAGGGCGGCCTGCCGCAAGTCGACCGTGAATTCTATGTCATGCAAGGCGAACTTTATACCGTGGAACCCTTTGGCACGAAGGGAGAAATGGAAATGGACTACGACAAGTTGCTCAATGAACGGCCGGAGTATTTTCTCTTCAACGGCTCCGTAGATGCGCTTACCCGCTCGCATCCTCTCTATGCCAATGCCGGTGAGACGGTCCGGATCTTCTTTGGTGTCGGTGGCCCGAACTTTACCTCGTCCTTCCATGTCATCGGGGAGATCTTCGATCACGCCTATTCAATGGGTTCGGTCACATCACCGCCGGTGTCAAACGTCCAGACTGTTTCGGTCCCACCAGGAGCTGCTACAATCGTAGACTTCAAGATTGATCGAGGCGGACACTATGTGTTGGTCGACCATGCACTCTCGCGTGCTGAACGTGGGCTGGTCGGGCTTTTGATTGTTGATGGACCTGAGAATGATGAGATCATGCACTCAGGACCTGCGTCTGAAGCAGCAGAATAGGCATCCTGCTTTGCCATTACGGGCGCGCAGTAGCGCGCCCGTATTCACAAAAAAAGAAGGCGATTTTCAATTGGATGCCCACATATGCGGCGCGTCTCCAGTCGATCAGCTTTTGAACTAGGCCTTTTTGAGGAACTTGTTCACAATTAAACCGACGACAACTTGCACGACTGCACCTGCCACACCGCCGCCGACCAGCTGGCCGACCATTGCACCGATATCCAGACCGCCCGCAGCTGCTCCACCCATCCCGAGAACGGAATTCAAGAGAGCTCCACCACCGACACCCCCAACAGCGCCCGCGATCAGGTTGCCGATATTGCCAAGGTCACTATCTTTGACGACCTTCCCACCAGCTGCGCCGCCAGCAAGGCCACCAATCAATTGTGCAAGAAGTGCTTCCATGTCACATGCTCCACCCGTACAATCGAAAAACACAATGTTCTTCGTAATGGATTTTGTATCACCTTTTGTTCAATCGGCAACGGTATTCTTCAATAGAGTCACAAGCAACCGTCCCTAACAAGCGAATGGTTACTTGTTGTCGTAGTCTTGAGACTTGACTTGTATTGGGTCTTGCAACCTGCTGCATCAGCAACTCGGTACATAAGAGCTGCAGCCATGTCATTCATCATGAAGGCCGATGACAGAAGGCAAGCGTGTTTATGCGGGTTTTCAACCTCTGTCCGAGCTGCTAAGTTCTTTTTTTGTTCACGCTTGGCCTTGCCCATCTCTTAGATTGATTTTCCGAATGGTGTACCCAGCAGAGGCTATTTTACATGGGAGATAGGACGTGATTGACCAGTCGAGCCAGACAGGTTCGTGGACTATTTTCTGATTGCCCTGAGGACCAATGAACTCCACATACCTTGACAAGCTTAATGATCAACAACGTGAGGCGGTCCGATTTGGTATCGGACTCCCGGACGAAGTTATTGGTGGTCCCCTCCTGATTATCGCCGGGGCCGGATCTGGAAAGACCAATACCCTGGCTCATCGGGTTGCTCATCTGATCGTAAATGGAGCAGATCCCCGCCGCATCCTTTTGATGACCTTCTCGCGACGGGCCGCATCTGAAATGACAAGACGGGTTCAGCGCATCGCTCGCCAGGTATTGGACGAGAAATCCTCAGCCATGACTGATAACCTTGCATGGGCCGGGACATTCCATGGAATTGGTGCTCGACTATTGCGTATTTACGCTGAACAGATCGGCATAGACGTTGATTTTACGATCCACGATCGAGAAGATAGTGCCGACTTGATGAACCTTGTGCGCCATGACCTAGGGTTTTCCAAGTCTGAAAGCAGATTTCCGACCAAGGGAACCTGCCTGTCCATCTACTCACGGGTCGTTAACACGCAAGGCTCTATTTCGACTATCCTGAAGACTGCCTACCCATGGACCGTGCATTGGGAGGAGCAACTCAAGGAACTGTTTGCGGCCTATGTGGTCGCAAAGCAGGCTCAAGCGGTCCTCGACTATGATGATCTCCTCCTCTACTGGTCTCAGATGGTCTCCATCCCGGAACTTGCAGAAGATATCGGCAACCGTTTCGATCATGTCCTGGTTGATGAGTATCAGGATACCAACCGCCTTCAATCCTCAATTTTAAGGTCACTGAAACCGAGTGGTCGTGGTTTGACCGTCGTTGGCGATGATGCCCAGTCGATCTATTCGTTCCGAGCGGCAACCATCCGTAATATTCTGGACTTTCCCAATGAATTTGCGCCAGTGCCGGCCGATGTGATTACGCTTGACCGAAACTATCGATCGACACAGCCAATCCTTGCCGCTGCCAACGGCGTTATCGGGTTGGCTCAGGAGCGATATACAAAGAACCTATGGACAGAACGAAAGTCAGAACAGCGCCCTGCCCTTGTGACCGTCAAAGACGAAAGTGATCAAGCGCATTATATTGTCGAACAGGTTCTCGCCAACCGGGAGGTCGGCTTGCGCCTGAAGGACCAGGCCGTTTTATTTCGTACTTCCAGCCATAGCGGCAATCTTGAGATAGAACTCACCCGCCGCAATATTCCGTTCGTCAAGTTCGGAGGTCTGAAGTTCCTGGATAGTGCCCATGTGAAGGACATGCTTGCAGTATTGCGGTTTACGCAGAATCCACGAGACCGTGTGGCGGGCTTTCGTCTCCTTCAATTGCTGTCGGGCATTGGTCCCCAGACTGCGAGCAGGATACTCGATACAATTGCCACTTCGGCTGAGCCGCTGGCCGATCTGATCAAGATGCCGGCACCGCCCAAAACAGGCGAGGAATGGACCGACTTCATTTCCATGCTCGGCGGACTTCAGGCGAGCGAAAGTGATTGGCCGAACGAGATCGGACTCCTTCGAACATGGTACGAACCTTATCTTGAACGCATCCATGAAGATGCCGATGCACGCAAGACAGACCTGATCCAACTTGAGAAAATTGCAGCTGGTTACCCGGGCCGAGAGGATTTTCTTACGGAACTGACCCTTGATCCACCGGACGCAACCAGCGACCAGGCCGGTGTGCCACTGTTGGATGAGGATTATCTGGTTCTGTCCACAATTCACTCGGCAAAAGGTCAAGAGTGGCGTTCTGTATTCATCTTGAATGTCGTGGACGGCTGCATTCCTTCCGACCTTGGAACTGGCACCACAGCCGAAATCGAAGAAGAACGAAGGCTCCTTTATGTCGGGATGACGAGAGCACGCGACCAGCTTTCCCTTATCACGCCGCAACGCTTTTTCACCCATGGACAGCACCGTCAAGGCGATCGGCATGTCTACGCGTCTCGCACGAGGTTCATCCCGGCGATGCTACTGCAGTATTTCGAGGTTACGAGCTGGCCACAGGTTTCATCAATTGCCAGAGAGCGAAGTGCTCACCAGATCAAGATTGATGTGGCGGCAAAAATGCGATCCATGTGGACGTAGGAACGGTAGACAACACCAGCCGATGCCATTTGGGATTTCACCAATCCACTCGCCACCGACGGCGACCAGCGTGTCGACAAGCTGATCGTCGTGTGGCGGACCCCACCGCTTGGGGGAAAGCAAAATGCAGCATGCGTCACCTGTGGATCCGACGCTCGACGATCACAGGTGGCTCTTTCTCCGCTGATTACATTGCTATGGCGCATATATACTGCGGGTCATTCCTACCGGTACAGGACACCAGCTTCGGCAGGCCAACGCGACGCAACCACGAGCAGAGTGCGATCTCGGCGAACTGAATGTTAAGCCCCATATGGAATCCAGATATTCTTCGTTTGAACTGCATGACGAAGATAGGCCCTGCCCTGCCCGTCTGCGCCATCTTGCCAGCTCGGGAACTTGCCATTGTTCACCCAGGTTGCCTTGAGGTTCCCCGCCGATGCCTTCTCCACCATCGCACTGCCTTCAGCAGAGCCAAAATACCAGATCGCTGCCACCTCATCGTGTTGTGCAAGTGTCTTGGCCAGCAGGTCACGCTCGCCGGTAACAATATTGATTACACCTGCAGGGACATCCGATGTATCCAGCACCTGATAGAAATCCCCGGCAATCAGAGGATGGCGGGGCGAAGGTATCACAACGACACGATTACCCTGGGAAACCGCAGGTAGAACGAGAGATATCAATGACAGCAGCGGTGCGTTGTCCGGGCATGCAATACCGACAATGCCCCACGGTTCGTTCATGGCAAGCGTGACGTGACGAGACTTCGTTGAGTGAACGGCTCCGTCCAGCTTGTCGGCCTGCGCAGCATAGTAGAAGATCCGGCGTATCGACGCATCGAATTCGTCCCGAGCGTCCTTTTTACTGACACCAGTGCTTTCGATCAGCCGCGCGGTAAACTCTTCAGACCGTGCCTCAAGGTTTTCTGCCAGATAGAAGAGGACTTGAGCGCGATTGTGAGCCGTGGCAGCGCTCCAACTGCTTGCTTTCGATGCAGCTTCCACGGCATTTCGGATATCCTTGCGGTTGCCGATACCTGCCTGCCCGATCACAGCATTGCTCTTGCCTGTGACTGAATAGCTGTAACCACCATCCGGCCGCGCCTGCTTGCCGCCGATGTAGTTTTTCATGGTCCGGTCAATGCCTGCAATTGCGGCCTTGTTTTCAGTGGACGGCAAGGCAGAAGGTACGAAGGTTTCAGCTTTCTTCGCAAGCGAAAGCCGTTTAACCCAGTCCTCGACCAGATACTCATAGAGCCCTTCGCGCGCTCCCTCGCGACCAAATCCGCTTTCCCGATAGCCACCAAATCCTGCACCGGCATCAAGCATGTTGGTGCAGTTGATCCATACAACACCTGCCTTGACCCGGGCTGCAAGATCGAGGGTCACGTTGATGTTTTCCGACCAGATCGATGCTGCAAGACCATAGCGTGTGTTGTTTGCCAACAAAACGGCTTCATCCGGCGTTCTAAAGGTACTCGCGACTGCTATCGGCCCAAAGATCTCGACCTGACTGACAGTCGCCGCCTGGTCAGCATCCGTAAAGAAGCCGGGTGCGATGAAATTTCCCTTGTCGGGCAAGGGTTTTGTTGACTGCCAGAGCTGGCCGCCTTCCTCCAGGCCCGTGGCAACCAGATCGGATATGCGCTTCATCTGGCCGGATGACACGATCGCGCCGATATCGCTTGACTTGTCAAGCGGATCACCGACACGCAGCGTCTCAAGGCGTTGCTTCAGTTTTCCGTAGAAACGATCCGCAATGCCTTCCTGTACAAGGATGCGTGACCCGGCGCAGCATACCTCACCCTGGTTGAACCAGATTGCATCAACCACACCTTCTACTGCAGCATCGAGATCCGCATCTTCGAAAACGATGAATGGTGATTTTCCACCCAGCTCCAGCGACAGCTTCTTTCCGGAGCCGGCAGTCTGTTCACGAATGACGCGTCCAACCTGTGTCGATCCCGTAAAGGCTACCTTGTCGACATCGTGGTGACCGCAAATTGCGGCACCTGTGGACCCGTCACCTTGAACGATATTGACAACCCCTGCAGGCAGTCCGACTTCATGGCAGATTTCTGCAAATGCCATCGCACTCAAGGGCGTAAGATCAGCTGGCTTCAGGACGACTGTATTGCCGGCTGCGAGCGCCGGCGCTATCTTCCACGCCAGCATGAGCAGGGGAAAATTCCATGGAATAACCTGACCGCAGACCCCGACAGGTGAAAAACCCGAAAATTCGGTCTCCAGGATCTCCGCCCAGCCTGCATGGTGGTAGAAATGGCGGGCAACAAGCGGGACATCGATATCACGTGTCTCACGCAGTGGCTTTCCATTGTCCATCGTTTCCAGAACGGAGAGGAACCGTTCGCGCTTTTGAACATTTCGGGCAATGGCATAAAGATACCTGGCGCGTTCATGCCCTGCCAATTTCGACCATTTGGGAAATGCCGCACGGGCTGCCGTCACCGCCAGATCGACATCATCTTCATTGCCGCAAACAACATCGGCCAGATGATCGCCATTGGCTGGATTAATGACCCTGATCCTCTTTCGGTCCATGGGCTGGACGAAACTGCCGTTGATGTAGTGCCCAAATGTCTGCTTGTGCTTTGCCAACCACTCTAAAACATCACCATTGGCTTCGGGAGATGGTCCATATTCCATGGTCTGCAAAATATCCTTGATGGGTTGCATGTCCGCGGTCCTTATGCAGCAGCGTGGCGATTGGCACTCGAGTAGCGCCCTGTTACGAAATGCTCGAGCTGGCGCTCGATATCGCCAAGCAGAGAGCTGGCACCAATGCGGAAGAGATCAGGCTGCAGCCAGCGGTTACCAAGTTCCTCTTTCATGAGTGTCAGCCAGACGAGTGAATCTTTCGCTGTTTTCAGACCACCGGCAGGCTTGAAACCGACGACCTGGCCGGATAGCTCGCCATAGTCACGCAGAGCGCGCACCATGGTCAGGCTGACAGGAAGCGTTGCATTGACCTCTTCCTTGCCTGTCGAGGTCTTAATGAAGTCCGATCCGGCCTGCATGGCGACCATCGATGCTCGATAGACATTGTTCAGCGTGTTGAGATCACCAGTTGCAAGTATCGCTTTCATGTGGGCCTCACCACAGGCTTCCCGCATTGCGGCAACCTCGTCATAGAGAGCGCCCCAGTCCTGCATCAGCACGAACTGACGGGTAATAACAATGTCAATTTCGCGCGCTCCATGGTCAACCGCGTAACGGATCTCGGCAAGTCGCTGTGGCAATGGTGTCAAGCCACTGGGAAAGCCGGTTGCGACGGAGGCAACAGGTATCGTTGTTCCCTCAAGAGCCTTGACGGCATGCGCAACCATGGTTGGATACACGCAAACCGCACCCGTGGTAATGTCCGCATCGGCAAGGCCCAAAGCCTCCAGAATGTCCCCACGCACGGGTTGGCGTGCCTTTGCACATAGCCGATGCACGCGGCCGGGCGTATCGTCACCTGCCAGCGTCGTCAAATCAATGCATGTGATGGCCTTGATGAGCCAGGCTGCCTGATACTCCTTCTTGATCGAACGCCGACTGGAAATCGTTGATGCCCGCCTTTCAGCAGCGCTTCTATTGATCAATGCGTTTTCGAACCATTCCGGTTTAAGGGCGGTGCCGCTGTTTTGGGAAAATATGTCGCTCATTTGGCATCCATTAATCTCGGGAGGTCAGGCATTAGCTGATGGGAATTCGCGGCAGAACGCCGCAAATTCCTCGACGGTGGCATAGGCTTTCTGGGTGCCGGGACGGGTCACGGAGTGGGCGGCATAAAGTGCTGCCTTTTCCAGAGATGAAACAGTCTCTCCGGTCTCTGCATAAAAGCGAGCAAACGCTCCGATAAAGGCGTCGCCTGCACCGGTTGTATCTTTTGCTACAACCTTCACCGGGGCAATACTTACGACATCGTCGACGGTGACCATACGCGCGCCACGGCTTCCCAGTGTAACAATAATGGTCCGAATTCCACGAGCAATCAGGGCCCTTGCCGCCTTGACGATTTCTTCATCCGTATCCGTCGGGAGCCCTGAAAGAAGGGCAAGTTCACTCTCATTGGGGACCAGAAACGTGACCGTGCGAATTCGTTCCGGATCAAGATCTGCTGCTGCGGGTGCGGGATTGAGAATGGTCTCAATTCCGTTATCGGCTGCAAATGCAATCGTGTGGTAGACCGTTTCAATTGGTACTTCCATCTGCATCAGGATGAGGCCGCACTCTTTCAGATCGCTGGCTGCCTTGTCCACTTCACTCGGCACAAGATCGGAGTTTGCACCCTTGACGATGAGGATCGAGTTTTCACCGGATTTTTCGACGAAGATCGGGGCAACTCCACTCGATTTTCCGGCAACCTTATGCACGTGCCGCGTATCGACTCCAACATTTTGAAGATTATTGATGGTATTGTCTGCGAAGACGTCCTCGCCAACACGCGTAACCATCATTACGTCGGCTCCAAGGCGCGCTGCCGCAACAGCCTGATTGGCACCTTTCCCACCACAACCCATTTCAAATGTCGGCGCTTCGAGCGTTTCGCCCGGTCCAGGCATACGGTCCACATAGGTTATGAGATCCACCATATTGGAGCCGACGACGGCAATCTTCTTACTCATGTGAATGCTTGTCCTGTACGTCTGTTAAAGGGAGGCAATCATGGCACCAAAGGCGCCTGCGGCGGTACGATCAAGATAGCCGAGGCGTACAGGGAATACTGCCCGTTCGCCCGGTGACAGGATCTTTATGTTGCTCTTGGCCTTCTCGGCCAGATAACCTTCCGGCTCACATGTGGACGGCAGGGCAAAGGCTGCGACCTGAGAATCTCCATTCACCAGTATCCAGCGGACAGTCTTCGGGAAAGCCGAAAGAGGATAGGAAATGGCAAAACCATCGCCCTGTGGACGCTGCATCATCAGATGGGTTTTTCCTGCCTCGTCTTGAGGCAAGCCTTCAAGATAGAAGACCTGCTCAGGATCATAGCGTCCAGGTTCGTCAAGGGTTTCCATCACGGCTGGCTGCTGCGCCAGTGTATCCAGGAAAGAAAGGTAATCAGGATTGGGTGTGACATGGCCTGGAACCTTGGTGCGAACCCTCACGTGCTTCGGCGTATGAGGAACCGGCTGAACAATACGCGCATGTTCAGCATAGGCGAAATTCACATGACACATGTACATCAGCTCCATCGGTGCTGATGAAAGGTTTTCGACATCCATCACCATGTCGAACAATGTTTGATCAGCATGCAGGGTTATGAACGGTCGCGCACGGTAATTGGCACCAAACCCCATCACATACTCATACTCGCCGGTGATACGGATGAAAGGACCATCATCGTCCTGACCGATCGTAAAGCCCGCTTTGTCCATTGCGGCACACGGTATTTCTCCGTGCAGACCATGCGTGTCTTCAGGCGACGGGCAACCATTGCGCAAGATGCCACTGTGAAATGCAAAGCAGCCATAGGTTTCAACGATCGACGACACTGGATAAGGCATTGAGAACCGACTGCCCATCGTCAGGTCGACACCATCGAATTCGACATGCCAGATCATCTGCCCCATGAATGGCAAGATGATGCAGCGGCCTCTGCGATTATCGATCTGCAACGCCTCAACACCCGTAGGATATCGGAATGCAGTAACGGTCAACCCATCGGTTGTTGCCAAGACATGCGCAACCTCGGTGAAGTCCCGTCGTCTGATTTGGAAATGTGTTTCCTGCATGTGTTCACCTTTCCGGATTGCGCCAGGCATTGAGAGCAATGACGATGATGAGGAAGGCACCCCAGATGAAGTCGATCAAATGGTTCGAAAAACGCATCATCTGGAAGCCGGACGACAGAAGCATCAGTGCGAATAACGCAATTGCGATTCCAAGTACGCGGCCCTTGCCGCCTGCCGGATTGGTGCCGCCCAGGACAGCAATCAGCACGGCTTGCAGCAGATAGGAAGCACCATAGTCCGATTTTGCTGCATTGGTGCGCCCGGACAGGATTATGCCGGCAAGTGATGCAAGAACCCCCGTTAACATATAGGAATAGAGGACCATGCGATCCTTTCGGATACCGGCAAAGACGGCGGCACGCGGATTGGTGCCGATAAGCATCAGATTTATTCCAAGCGTGGTGCGTCTCAAAAGTACCGCCACGGCAATGCAAACGACGACGAACAGCACGAACGGTGTTGCGATCCCGAACACCTTTCCGTTGCCAATCCAGTTCCAGGCATCAGGAAAGCCAACGATGGCGGGTCCACCGGTCAAGACCAGTGCAAGCCCCATCAGGACCTGTCCTGTCCCGAGTGTCGCCAGGATTGGCGTAATGCGCAGCTTGACGATCAACAACCCATTGACCAGTCCTGACACAAGACCCACGACCATGGCCAGAATGATGCCGATGGCAGTATAGAAAATCATACCCGTCCCGGATGATTGGCCGGCCTGCACCATCGTGGAATGAAAATAGACGCCTGCGATAATTCCCGCCAGATTGGCGATGCCGACGACTGACAGGTCGATGCCCCCTGTCAGCATGGCGACCATCATGGCGATCGAAAGTATGCCGAGTTCCGGCATGATATAGCTGATGGATTCGAAATTGTAGTATCGGAGGAATTTGTCGGGGTTCATCCAGGTCATCAGGGCAAAGACAATCACCGTGATGAGCACAAGCTGGAGGATGCTGTTGTCGTCACCGAAGATGCGGCGCATTTCGAAGGGTCTTTTCATGATGTTCTTCCCCTTATGCGATGCTTTTGCGGTCGCGCCAGGCGGTGACAGCTGTTGCTATGATGATGATGAGCCCGACCACCACCCTTTGCCAGGTCGTATCGACTTTCATGATGATCAGAGAGTTCTTGACCATGACCAGCATGAAGACACCCATCAGCGTTCCAAGGACAGTACCACGACCACCGAAGATGGAAGCGCCTCCAAGGACAACGGCCGCGATAACGTCAAGCTCCAGACCAACGAAATCGCGTGGGTTGGCCAGCCAGATCATCGAGGAATGCAGGAGCCCTGCAAAGCCCGCCAGAGCACCGGCAACGCAATAGACAAAAAAGATCGTGACGCCGGTATTGAAGCCCACGCGCTTGGCTGCCTCTGGTGACCCGCCATAGGCGTAGATGCTACGCCCGATCATCGTGTAATTGAGGATGAGGTGGATGATCAGTGCGAGGACAAGATAGATCAGGAACATGGCGGTGAGCCCAAATGTCGATCCGGACGCCGAAGTCAAGTTGATGACATTGGTCTTGCCAAATTCGATCAGTTCTTTTGGCATCTTGTTGATGTTGACAACACTTGTGCCCACGAGCCCTAAAACCAGTCCGCGTACGATTGACCCTGTTCCCAGTGTCACAATGAGCGGGATCATCTTGAAACGGTGAATGATAAAACCATTGAACGCGCCTAGAAGCAGGCCGATGACCGTGGCTGCGATGAAGGGAATGATGACGCCGTCATAGCCCAGATAGACCATCGCTTTGATCGTGAGGTACATTGCGGCAATCGCGAAGGCGGTGAATGACACGTCGATGCCGCCGGAAATCATGATGAGCAGCACGCCAAGCGCCATGATCCCGATGACTGCGTTGGACCGCAAAAGACCAAAGATGTTGGATAGCGACCAGAAGGCCGGATTGATAAGTCCGATGGTTATCATCACGACAAGCAGAACGCAGGCTATGATGAATTCGGTGCTACGGAGAAATCTCATTGTTGCGAGCCCTCAGTCCAGTGCCTTGAGCCGGTCATTGACAGCATCTTCCGTCATTGCCTTACCACTGAGTTCATCCACGAGTTGGCCACGGTGCATGACAAGTATGCGATTACAATTCTGGACCAGCTCCGGCACATCATCGGAGATCATGAGCACGGCTAAACCTTCATCTTGTGCAAGGTGACGAATGATATTGTGGATCTGCGCCTTTGATCCGACATCGACACCGACAGTCGGACCATTCAGGATCAGAACTCTGGCACCTGTCAAAAGCCAGCGCGCCAAAACAACGCGCTGGGCATTGCCGCCAGAAAGATGGTTCACCGGTGTGTGTGGTCCCGGCGCTGCAATCTGCATCGCAGAAAACATTTCGCGCGTTTTGGCGGCAACCTTGTTGCGATCGATGAAGAGCCCGCGGACGAATTTATCAATGGACGTAACGATAATGTTGCGCTCGATCGTCTGGGTCTGGAACAGACCCTCCGTCAGCCTGTCTTCCGGTACGTAGGCAATTCCAGTCGCAATAGCATCCTGGACGCTTTTGGGGTGGATATCTTTGCCATCCAGCCGGACTTCACCGGTAAATGCCGGTTTCATTCCAAAAAGTGCCAGGGCCAGCTCGGTCCGGCCGGACCCGATCAGTCCCGAGATACCGACAATCTCGCCGGCGCCAAGTGTAAGACTTGCATTGTCCACTTCACCTGGAACGGTCAGGTTCCGGACTTCGAGAACAGGCTTTGCATCGCCTGATGGGGGCGACCATGTATAACTGTGGGCCGCCAGTTCCTGGCCTGTCATGGCACGGGTGATTGCCGGCTCGTCAAAGTCTGAAATCGGGCCTTCCGCGACTTTCTTCCCGTTTCTGAATACGGTCAGGCGTTCGCTGATTTCAAGCATCTCGCGCATCTTGTGACTGACAAACAGAACAGCAATTCCCTGTGCCTGGATATCGCGAACAATCTTGAACAGGGCATCGATCTCATGACGTGTGAGTGCCGTGGTTGGCTCATCCATTATGATCAGCCTGGCATCTGCCATGACTGCACGTGCAATCGCGACGATCTGCTTGCCGGAGGTCGGCAGACTGCCGACTTCTGCATCGAGAGCGATATTCACGTCGAGGCGCTCAAGAGCACTTGCAGCAAGTTTTCGTGCTCGCGCCCAATCTACAGCTCTGCGACCCTCAATGAGGAATGTGTTGATGGCGAGGTTTTCGGCGACAGTCAAATTACCAAACAGGGAAAAATCCTGGTATATGACCTGTATTCCATGATGAACGGATTTCACTGGATCAAGTCGATCGACAGGTTTTCCGTCAATCAGGATCTTTCCTTCCTCAGGCGTGTACACACCTGAGATGACCTTGATCACGGTTGATTTCCCGGATCCATTCTCTCCCGCCAGGCAATGGATCTCTCCCGGCCGGATACTCAACGAAATGTCATCTAGCGCCTTCACACCGCCGAAACGCTTGCCGATATGGCACAACTCGATCAGATTTTCAGTCATTTAGGCCTCATGCAAGCCTGATAATGCAGAGTGAACAGGGAGAGGTGATGCACCTCTCCCTTCTCACCTTTAACGAGATCAGAAGTCGTACTCGTCCATGTTGTCCTTTGTCACACCAACCCAACCTGCGCCGTATAGAAGGTTCGGGTTCGAGGCATCGGGTGTCTGGAGGTCTTCATAACCTGGCAGACCGAGATTCAGGCCAGCCTTGATCTGGTCATTCTTCTTCTCAAGGGCAGCGACTGCCAGCATGTTCATGGCATATCCAGCAACTGCAGGATCCCAGAACTGGATATACTGGATATTGTCGTTGCCGAGATACTCACCTGCGACTGAAACAAGGCCGGTTCCCGCAAAGAAGATCTTTCCCGACTGGCCGGTCTCTGCAATGAGACGCCCTGCACCAGCAGAAGTTGGCATTGGCGCACCAAGAATACCGGTAATGTCCGGATAGGTCGTCAACGCTTCCTTGAGCTTGTTGTAGTCTGTATTGGCATCGTCATAGGTCTCGAGACGTTCCGTGACGAGCTCCATGTCCGGAAAGTTCTCTTTCTGGTACTCTACGGCACCATCAATCCATTCCATCTGCGACTTGGACGTCAGGCTGCCGACAGTTGCAACATACTTGCCCTTGCCGCCCATGGCGCTGCCAAGTTCCTTCATCAGGTTGGCGCCATATGCCTTGTTGTCGAATGCCTCAATGTCATAGTCGACGTTCTGGATATTGGACGCTTCATGACTGATGACGACGATACCACGGTCGCGAGCCTTCTTCAGGACCGGCTCGACCGCTTCGACCGAGAATGGCACGATTGCAATCGCGTCAACACCCTGTGCAATCAGGTTCTCAACAATCTGCACCTGGGCTGCAGCATCAGCCTGGCTTGGACCAAGCATCCAGACATCATGGCCGGTATCTTCTTTGAACTGATCGACCCCTTCACGCATCCGGTCGAACCAGGCAATACCGTCAACTTTGACGACGGTTGCGATCGTATAGCTCTTCCCGTCCTCCGACGTGCTGATCAGGTCCTTGTTGACGTTTGATACATCCACGGCACTTTGAGCAAATGCATGGGGCGCGGAAAGAGACAAGGCAACCGCGACGGTCGCAAGAAATTTGTTCATTGGCATTTCCTCCCGTTGAAACCGAAAGCTTGCATCCTGTCGGCTGCAACGCCTGTTAATGTTTGAAATTGTGCGTCAGTCCTCAACTATCGGCTCACGACACAACACCACGTTATTGAAGAATACCGGCAACAGACCCTGGCTGACGAGCGAACGTTCCCAGATGCCTGTTGTTTTCCCCTTCCAATGACACGAACCATAATGTTATAATTCGATCATTATGTTCCGATCGTTTCATGTCTGAGGTGCCCTTGTCAAGCACGCTCGGGAACAATAGTTGGGACACAAACCAACCAGGTTGACGGAGAGACGGTGAGCAGAATAAGCGCCAGGAATGCCCGCATATCGAGGCTGTCACTTCTCGTTCAAGAGACGGGGGTGTTGCGCCTTCGTGACGCCGCTTCTCAGCTTGGGGTCTCCGAGATGACCATCCGACGCGATGTCGGCACTGAAAACGACCGTTTGAGCTGCCTTGGAGGGTATATTTTCCCGATCCATGAAGGCGCAGGTGTGAGTGACTATATCCTTGATCAGGAGAAGGATAGCCATGCCGCTGCCAAGTCGCGGGCTTGTTCAACGGCCGCATCTCTCATTGAAGCACATGACACCGTCTTCATCGATTGCGGCACGACGACACCTCACTTGGCCCGCCAGATACCTTTAGATGCTCATGTAACCGTAATCTGTTACTCCTTGAACGTAGCGGAGGCATTAGCCGGACGAACCGATACGCGCCTGATCCTGCTCGGCGGACTGTATCATGCGGAGGCAGCATCGTTTTCCGGCCCGGAAAGCCTTGATGTGCTTAAACGCATTAACATCAACAAGGCTTTTCTGTCGGCCGGCGGTGTCAATGTGCAGCACGGTGTAACGTGCTCACACTTCCACGAAGTTCCCATCAAGCAAATGGCCATGGCAAGGGCTCTGCATTCCCACCTTGTGGTCGACAGCAGCAAATTCGATAAGGTGCGCGCGGCGCGATATGCGTCCATATCGGACTTCAGCTCGATTATTGCTGACAAACCATTTCCGTCTTGAAATCCGCGATTAGCAACAAGCGCATTGTTGGTTTAGCCTTCCAGCATGTACTGACGAAATGGTTACAGGCTCTCCAACCCGTGATCTCCCCGGCAGCCGTCGAAACCGTCCATTGAGCGAGTGGCACAGGACCAGTTTTTTGGCGCCGCGCGGTACTGTCTCCGGAAATTGCGTGCGACCTGGCCATGATCTCGATCATTGCCTCGCTACGCCTGGTGCGTGCGAGAACGCATCGAAATCGCACTCAGTTACCAACCACCGGACACAAACGGCAGTAGCCGGTTCATGATCGATGGGAGGTCATTCGATGGGACCTTTGCAACTCCAGTACTTGCTGGATCCTCCAGCTTGCCTGGAAACCATGCGCATTATCAATGAACGTCATCCGCTTATAAAAATCCAAAAAAGCCGAAAACCTGTCACTTTGACGAGTTGATCCGTGACCCGCCCACTGCACAATCCTCCCGACGGGCGCCGCATATATCCGATGAATGCCCGCATTTCGCTGGAGGAGATACTCATGCTGTCCATATCAAAAGAAGGCCACGGAGCAGACGTTCTCGTGGTCTATCAGAGCAAGATATTTGCCAACCGACTGTCCAACGTTCTTCCTGACAGGTTCCAAACCACGCTGGCGCATGACGAGCGCCAGATGCGGTCAGTGCTCCGGCGTCGGGACTTTGATCTACTCATTCTCGGCGGGGAACTGCCCGATGCCAGCAGCGTGTCAGTTTGCCGGACCCTTCGCATCTCCAGCACACTTCCGATCATGTTTCTCCTGGCGAATGACAATGAGGAACTGTGCGTGGCCGCGCTGGAGGCCGGCGCCGACGACTGCGTAACAACCGCAACCAACACAAAGGAAGTCTGCGCACGAATTCAAGGTCTGCTTCGGCGATCCCTTCCCGACAGGTCAAAACACAGACCGAGCGGTATAAGCTTCGATGGCTGGCGGATCGATCCTCAACGACGGATTCTCACAGACCCCAACAACAAAATTGTGCCGGTAACCGGCGGAGAACTGGATGTCCTGTTCGCACTTTGCAAATTCTCGGGTCAGGTTGCGACGAGAAGTGACCTGTTGAGCATATGCAATGGAAAAAGACCTTGGCCAACACCACGCAGTATCGATGTTCACATCAACCGTTTGCGTAACAAGATCGAGGAACATCCTCACGAACCGAAAATTATAAAGACCATTCGTTTGGAGGGTTATCTTTTTACGCCAACCATCCATTTCGACTGACACGACTGTTCGACACCATTCAAGTACGCTTTCTGAGGGCACCTGTTTTTCAGGAAGCGTATTACGGTTTGTTTCGATTCAGGTTGTGGGGTTGCGCTCTGGCGTGAAACACACACAAATTCCTGTCGCTGGCCAGATATAGATGTCGCGTCGACTTGTCACACGACAATGTCCTGCCAGTGTTTTGAGATAAATATTAATTGTGGGGATATAGATATGCAACGGAACCATCTTTTCGAACGTCTGATCGAGACCACAGTAGCCGCATCAACCGGGCAGGTGTTGAGGTCCGGTCTTGGGCAAATCGCCCGCAGTCACGGTTTTGACCGTTTCGCCTATGTTCATGTTCGAGCAGAAACTTTCAGGGCAGTGACAAATTATCCTAAAGAATGGGAGAAGCTCTACAGGATACGTGACTATGTTCAGATTGATCCGGTAATTGCCTTGGCAAAACAGCGGTCTGGTGTTTTCAGATGGTCAACCGACGGCCAGCGGAAGAGAGCTTCGCAAGAGCTGAAAACCTTCTATGACAAGGCGGCTGATTTTGGAATCAGGTCCGGCATCTCACTTGCAATCCGCGCGGGTTTCGGCGAGTACGCAATTGTCACTTTTGCATCGGCACAAACCTTGAACTCTCTACATGAGCATGAACGAGATACTGTCGGGGCAGCCGCTGCAGCGGCATTTATCCATGCAAAGTTCATCCAGAATAGAGCGCTTCCTGCCATCGCAAAGAGAATCCGACTGAACAGCCGCGAAACGGCCTGCCTCAGTTGGGCTGCCAACGGTAAAACCATGGAAGAATCTGCCATTTGCGAAGGGATTGCGTATAACACTGTTCGCTTTCATCTCAGCATGGCAAGAGCCAAGCTTAAAGCCGTAACGTTGCCCCAGGCAACCGCGATCGCAACCAAACTGCGACTTATCTGATGGACGTTTCAGTGGAAATGAACTCGTATTGTAGATGAAGTAAACAATTGATCCATACGGATCCCTTGATCCCGGCAGAACAGTCTGCCGGGATCATTGCGCCCGTGTCTTCGAGCAATGACGGCCCTCAATGTGTCGTTTTCCAGACCGGTCTTATATGCGCGACTACGTCGAACTGCCCTTAATCCGGGCTCGCGCTCATCTCATGACAGCGGAGGCATCCTGGGACGGCCTGGCCGACTACTTTAGATCTCGGATGCGCCGTCGATCACATTATCGACGTCATCATCGACAGCACATTCCAGAGCATCTCGCGTCCGCGCACAACAACAGTCAATCCTTGTATGGGCCAGGGAAAACAAGATCCTGATCAACCAGGACGTTGAATGTATAACCGGGCCTGATGCGAATGGTTGGCTGGACGTTCAGGTGCTTCGTGATTGACTGTTCCGCCACACGACCAAAGCTATCTGCAAAATTGCGTCGGACTGCGTCTGAACTGCTATCGCGGAATGCGAATGACGAACTTTCAGGCAACAGCATGTCGATCCCTGTTCCTATAATTGCGACCAGAGCGGCCGACCCAAAAGTTCGAAGCAGGTGTCGATCAACCTTGTCCTCGAACCCGCCATAGCCTTCCGGGTCCGTGCCGGCCATTCCTCCAATTTGAAGCGTGGACCCGTTCGGAAAGACAAGGTCTGTCCACACGACGAGCGCGCGCTCCTGACCGAACGAGACTTTTGAATCGTAGCGACCAAACAGCTTTGTACCCTGCGCAATAAGCAGGTGACTGCCTGTTGCGCTGTCATATACATTCCGACTAACCTGGGCCACTAGACGGCCAGGCAAGTCCGAGCTGAGGCCGCTGATCAACGTTGCCGGGATGACAGAGCCCCGCTTCAGTTCGTATCGCGACTGCTGCGGCACGACCCTGTCCGGAAGGTAACCAAGTTCCTTAATGTCACGATTGAGGAAGCCTTCCTTTGAGACCTGCCCGTTGGGATCAGCATTTCCCCCCAACAGGCCGGACTTCATTGCCGCCGCATAGATGTCAGATACGCCGCCCGAACGCGTCCCCGTGCGTTGCTGACTTAGGTCCGCCGGGTTCGCAACCGATTTCTCGAGCGTGGAAATGTCCACGGCAAGTGGTGAATCAACCGCGGTGGCATGAGCCTGGAGGCTTGCCATCTGCTGACGATGAAACTCCCTCGTGATCCGTTCATCCTGCTCACGGTTCAGCCGTGTTCTCCATTCATCTTCGGGTTCAGTTTCAGCCATTGGTTGCTTTTGAACCTCTTCGACCGGTTCATTGAGCGTTATCTTTTCAGCCTCTTCAACATGTGCGAGTTTTGGCATCAACTGGAAGCTTGTCGCTTTATCATCTTCTCCTATTATTCCGTCTGAAACACTCTGTTTCAGCCTCTCTCCAAAGCTTGATGCCGGAGCACCAATCACGCCGTCAAATTCGTCTCCTGCGTTGAAAGTCAGGCCACGCCAGGATATCCCAAAGACGACAATTGCGATAAAAAGCAGCACGACAACGATACCAATTAGAAGTGGCAACCGATTGATGCGCCGCATGCCTCGGTGAGCGTCATCCGTTGCCGAGTTACCAAGCTGGATTGGTTGGCTCATGACATCCTCGCTCAGTTTTTCTGCATGATCGAAAGTGGACTTGCCGGTCTGGCTCCATCTGAGGTCAGCTCGTAGGCCCGGCTAAGCACCAGTGAATGCGCCGTAATTTGCACGAGCACCTTTCCGTCAAAGGAGTTCAGCGCATAAACCAGGTCGACAATCCTGGCATCATTGCCGGTATCGTCACCTGCAACAATTTCGTATCCCAGCCCCTTCAACGCTGTTTCAAGCGCTGCCGCAAATACTGGGTTTGCAATCGTCAGCCGGATCGACCTGCCTTCATCGGGCGACTTGAACCGCTCATGAAACCTGGCAGCCATGTCACTGGCAATGGCGGCTGCCTCGATTTCGGTCAGGACAACCCGCTCTGCGCGACTGGAGAGCAGGCGATCATCTGTTTGGCATCCGAGAAGCAACACTGCCGAAACAAGTACAACAAGTAGGTTCTTCATCTTCAACCTCTCCGCCTGATCGTAATCTTCTGTTGACGCCTGCCGACACCGGAGATGAGGATTGCCTTGTCGATAGCATAATCGACAATCATCATACCGTGCTTCAAACGATAGTTGACGATGCGGTTCTTCCCGCCGGAAACAATGAAGAGTACGGGCGCATCCTGGCCTGAAATCGATTTCGGAAACTGGATGTAGGTCTTTGTGCCGTCGGAATAGACCCGTTTCGGCTTCCACTTTGCGCGCCCTCGAACAGAGTAGGAGAAGTTTAATTTCTCGGGTCGCAACGCCACACCCGTTCCAGCGTCGAGACGCGCGTTTATATCAGCAAGTTTTACCGACACATCGTATGGGTACTGGAAACCAACACGCGCCATATACGTGTTCGGATGGGACTTGAGCTGAATGTGGTATGTCCGTCGAGAGGTCGTCACGACCATTGATGTTACAAGGTTTGCCTCCGACGGTTTTACAACAAGATGGATCGCCTGATGGCCAGCGGCTCCCGATGTTGCAGGCTCAACTTTCCAGCGGACCGTGTCGCCAACAAGGACATCGCGTACGACTTCCCCGCCCTCAAGTTCAATGTCGCATACCTGGAGCGGCGCACAAATGACTGACGGCTGGACCTCGCCATAAAGAAAGATGATCTTGCCATCCGATCCTTTGGTAACAAGCCCTGACGCGTCACGCCAATTTTTGGAGAGTGCAGTCGCCTTGACTTCTCTGGCCGTCATGGACTGCGCCTGCGCGCAAACCATGGATACCAGGGCAGTGAACCCGGCAAGTGTCATCATTATAACATTTCTCATGTGTAGTTTCCCCTGCGCTAAAGCTGTGCCGTCCAGTCGAAGTCTCGAATGTAGAGTCCGATTGGGTTAAGGCGGATGGTTGCTTCATCC
>JAEWDP010000021.1 GCA_023390055.1 Pseudomonadota bacterium
TCGAGCCGACGCTCGATGAGCTCTACGCTCATTTCCTGAGGGGCTAGGTGTCGACATGACGAATATTCTCATCATCGCCCGCAAGGAGATCCAGGAAGGCTTGCGAAACAGATGGGTTCTTGCCACGACGCTCTTGCTCGCGGCGTTGTCCCTGACGCTTTCCTTTCTTGGAAGTATCCCGACCGGCACAGTCGGCGTCAACAGTCTGGATGTTGTGATTGTCAGCCTGTCCAGCCTGACAATCTTCCTGGTGCCGCTGATCGCGCTGCTGCTCTCCCACGATGCAATTGTTGGAGAGGCCGAGCGTGGGACCCTTCTCCTGCTACTAAGCTATCCTCTTGGTCGCAAAGAGGTTGTATTCGGAAAGTTCCTTGGCCATCTGGCAATTCTCGCATTTGCAACTCTGTTTGGGTATGGCGCGGCAGTCATCGCGCTGACGACAACGGGGTCTGACATCGGTCGTGAAAGTTGGGCTGGCTTCATCTATATGGTTGGCTCTTCGATCCTGCTGGGGGCCGTATTCCTCGCAATCGGCTATTTCACAAGCGTAATTGCGCGCGAACGCAGTACAGCGGGCGGGATCGCCATAGGTGTCTGGTTATTCTTCGTACTAATCTATGACATGGCTCTCCTGGGAGGGCTGGTGGCGGCACAAGGACAGGCCGTCTCGGGAGCACTTCTGGATACGCTGCTGGTCGCCAATCCGACCGATGCATATCGCCTGCTCAATCTTGGCTTTGGAAATGCGGGGTCGGTCTCGGGAATGGGCGGTGTCGCCAGTCATACCAGTCTGTCTGCATCGGTACTTGTCAGTGCGCTCGTCGTCTGGACCATTGTGCCCCTTTGTGGGGCCATGTTCATCTTTTCTCGGAGAGAATTATGAATCGCATTCTTCTGTCGGCCACCCTTTTCGCCGCACTTCTTGTTTCATCCTGTAGCGAGCCGGAAGTTGTGGAAGCTCCCCTGCCATTTGCACTGACAGAAGATGCCATGGGCCGTTACTGCGGCATGAACGTCCTCGAACATCCTGGCCCGAAAGGCCAGATCATCCTGCAACATATCCCTGAGGCCATCTGGTTCTCGTCAGCCCGTGATACCATTGCATTTACCATGCTGCCCGAAGAGCCGCGTGACATCGCGGCAATCTATGTTTCTGATATGAGCAAGGCAACTGACTGGGACGAGCCCGGTAGCGACAACTGGGTAGATGCCCGCAACGCGACGTTCGTCATCGGTAGCACGCGGATGGGTGGAATGGGGGTTGAGGAAGCGGTGCCATTTTCCGATGAAGCTGACGCGATTTCATTTGCCGCTACCTATGGCGGTCAAGTCGTGTCATTTGAAGATGTTCCGCAGGACTATATCCTGGGTTCGGGTGAAATTGATCTGGCTGACCCTGAACCTGAAGGTGAGACTGTCATAATGAATGGACATGACCATGGCTGAGTTGGTTTCACGACGCAGGGCGATCGCAATTATCGCTGCATTTTCCGGCTTGCCGCTTGTTCCTCTCAAAGCTTCGGCGAATTCAGCGATTGAACCGGTCACGTGGAGCGGACAAGCGCTCGGTGCACCGGCAAGGCTGGTTCTTCATCACCCCGACAGACAGTTCGCCGAGAAATTGATCGGGCGAGTTGTCAGTGAGATCGACCGGCTTGAATCCATTTTCAGCCTCTACCGAAGCCATTCTGCTCTCAATGAGTTGAACCGGGTGGGAGGACTGGCATCGCCGGCATCTGAGCTTGTCGATCTTCTGGGATCATGCCGGAATGTGTGGGAGGCGAGTGCCGGCGCATTTGACCCGACCGTTCAGGCTCTTTGGTCGGTTTATGCCCGGCACTTCTCATCACCTGTTACTGACAATGCGGGGCCTCCGCAGGACGTCGTTGATCAAGGGCGCGCGCGCGTTGGCTTTGACGGTGTCCGCTTCAATCGAGACAGGATCACTTTTACCCGTGCCGGGATGGCAATGACCCTCAATGGGATTGCACAGGGGTATATAACGGACCGTGTGGTCGACCTTCTGCGCGGTGAGGGCATTACCTCAAGTCTCGTCAGCATGGGTGAAAGTCGCGTGATCGGTGCGCGACCAGATGGTGCTCCCTGGCGCATCGGGCTGGCAACGCTCGAAGACAGTACAGATTTCGATAGCGTTGTCGGTGTCATCGACAGTGCCGTCGCAACATCAAGTAGCCTTGGGTTTCATTTTGACGAAGCTGGCCGATTTGGACACATCCTGGACCCCAGAACCGGCTACAGCGCAGCGACGGCTCGCCGCGTAACCGTCGTTGCTCCCGATGCGACGATGGCTGATGCGTGGTCGACGGCTGCAAGCATACTATCCATTGAAGAGGTAAAGGCAGCGGTAGCCAGGTATCCTTCCGTCACCTTCGATATTGCTTCTCGAGATGGTAGCAGAGCGCGCTTCGGAAAGCCATTGATCGATCTTTGAGGAGAGACAGTGGTCTTCACTGGGGCATAACGCGGAGAATATCCAGAATCCTGAGACGCTGGAACTTCTGGTTCGCCCCGCAGCAGAAGACGTGTGATCACTGCCTGTTTCTGAGTGGTGTTTGGTCAAGACAGATCGTACTTGGCCAGGATCTTGCGGATCTCAGCATCCTGAACCGTATCAGGCAACAGTGCCGGTTGCCGGCTGGCACCCACTGACGCATCTCTCAGATAAAGGGAGCGCTTTACCAGGGCAGGCGGGAAACCGAGTGCATAGAGATCGGTCCGGAAGGCTGTATAGATCGCCTGCTGTCGCTCTGCTTCGGCAATGTCCCCGGCATTGAATGACCTGAGGATTCCAGCCAATATCTCCGGCATTGCATTGCCAAGACCGGAAATACATCCAGCCGCGCCATTTTGTAACGCCCACAGGACGAGGTGGTCAGGTCCCGAGTATACGTCAAACCCTGAAGTTTCCCGCGCTATCTCAAGGTAGGCTGCAAGTGTCTCCTGTGCCCCGCCAGAATCCTTTATCCCGGCGATGTTGCCGTGGGAGGCGAGTTTGCGGGCCGTTTCAGGCTCAATGTGATTTTGTGTTCTTGCCGGGATATCGTAGAGATATGTCGGTGTTTTAATCGCGTCGGCGACCGTTGAGAAATGGCGGATCAATCCATCCTGGGTGCAGGCGATAAAGAATGGTGTGATCACCGCAATACCGTCAACTCCGATGTTGTCAAATGCGCGCGCAAGCTGAACAGTTTCAAAAGTCGCAGGCATGCCTGCGTTCACGATTACCTTGACGCGGCCGGCAATTTCGTCGACAACGTGCTCCGTCAGGCGAATTTTCTCTTCGTGCGTAAGAGCTGTGAAATCACCGTTAGTGCCTGCGCACATGATGTTGTTTCCGGCGGCAACCTGTCGGCGGACTTGCGCTCTGGTTGCTTCGTAGTTGACGGTTTCGTCTTCATTGAAGCAAGTGACAAGTGCGACATAGGCCTGTCTTGACATTAAAATCTCCGTAAGTTGGTTCTTGAGCGTCTTACGACACCGAAGCTGCGTGTGAAGTCCAGTTTCTGGCCTGGACATCCGGGTCTGGGTCGAGGCTGGCTGCAAGCAGAGAGCGGGTGTAATCCTTGCTCGGGGTGTCGAATATTTCGCTCACAGTGCCGAATTCCACCACCTGGCCCTCCTGCATCACCATGACATGATCAGCAAAGTCCCGGACAACAGGCAGGTCGTGGGCAATGAATATAAAAGCGATACCCAGCTCGCGGCGCAGCTGATCCAAGAGAGTAATCACCTGCGCCTGTACCGATACGTCAAGAGCGGACACCGCTTCGTCGCAAATGATCAGTTGTGGCTGAAGTGCAAGTGCACGCGCGATCGCAATTCGCTGACGTTGACCTCCGGAAAACTGGTGTGGATAGCGCCGCATATGTTCGGGATGCATTCCGACCTGAAGCAGCAGTTCCTCCACTCTTGCGCGCCATTTTGATTTTGGGATGATTTCAGGGTGAATGACCCAGGCCTCTGAAATGAGCTGGTAGACCGTCATTCGGGGATTTAAGGATTGTGTCGGATCCTGAAATACCATCTGCAGATCCCGTCGCAGCTTATAAAGCTCCGCTGGAGAAAGGGTAAACAGGTCCTTTCCCTTCCAGAGGGCACTGCCAGCATCAGGTTCATCAAGCCGCAGTAACAGACGTGCAAGTGTCGACTTGCCGGAGCCGCTTTCTCCGACGATTGCGACAGTCTCACCGGCCATGAGGTCGAATGAGACGCCTTTGAGAGCCTCGAAATCGCCATAGCGCTTTCGGACATCGCGTACCGACAAGACTGGAGTGCCCTTCGCCTGTGGTTCATGCATGGTACCCTGTCCGGGTGCTGCCGCAATCAGCTTGCGCGTGTATGGGTGCTGCGGGTTTCGGTAGACGTCACGCACGGAACCGGATTCAACCAGCTTGCCTTTTTCCATGACGACAACACGATCGGCAATTGCCGACACGACACCCAGATCATGCGTGATGATCAGGATTGCCATACCGGTTTCTTGTTGCAGCTCTTTGAGGAGCGTCAAGACCTCGGCCTGCACAGTGACGTCGAGTGCCGTTGTCGGTTCGTCTGCAATTAACAGGTCGGGCCGAAGGGCAAGTGCCATCGCGATCATGACACGCTGTCGTTGACCGCCGGAAAATTCGTGCGGATACTTGGCCATTGCGCGTTGCGGATCTGACAAGCCGACGCGTTTCAGCAGCCGTTGGGCTTCAGTCGTTGCCTTATCCCCTGCCGTACCGTGCGTGGTCAACGCTTCACGAATTTGCCACCCGACCGTATAGACCGGATTGAGATGGCTCAATGGGTCCTGGAAAATCATCGCTATACGACGGCCGTTGACTTCACGGCGAGCCTGCGCCGTCATTTTCAGGAGATCCACGCCGTCGAGAAGAATTTCTCCAGAACTGATACGGCCAGGCGGCATATCGATAAGGTTCATGATTGCGGACGACGAAACTGATTTTCCTGATCCGCTCTCACCAAGGATTGCCAGCGTCTCGCCCCGATCAAGGTGATAGGAGATGTCACGTACGGCGTGCACCGTTCCTGTTACCGTGTGGAAGTCGACGGACAGGTTTCTCACATCCAGCAAGTGTTCAGCCATTTTGCGGCCCCTTCATTTCCAGGCGCCAGCGTTGAACCGGATCGAGGGCAATGCGAAGCCAGTTTGAAAGCAGGTTGAGGGACAGGGTCGTCAGGATAATTGCCAGGCCGGGCCACAGTGACAGCCACCAGGCGTTGGTCAGATA